>CAZJVL010000082.1:0-1618 GCA_964549875.1 uncultured Candidatus Saccharibacteria bacterium | reverse complement strand
AGAAAAAACAACTAAAGAAAAGTTATTAGAGGAGATACATATTAAATGGTTGTCAAAAGCTAAAACAGCTAATTAAAGAGTATTATAAGAAATAATATGCAACCAATTCCACAAAAACATCGCAAATTGATTGATTCTGACCCATATTTTAAGCGTAGTTGCTTATCAAATATTCCGGCCCAGTCAGGAAATAGAATAGTAATTCACCATGCCTGGATATATGCCGGGAAGCAAATATGTGAAATGTGGAATTATTGCCCTCTTTTAGAGAGTGAGCACGATGCTCAAAGTTCCTCTCCCAGTGCTCATAACTCGAAAGAGATTAATGATAGAATAAAATTAATAGCCGTTAGCCGGGTCGATCTAGCGGAGTTAAAAATTAAATATCCCAAAAAAAATTGGGAATTAGAAATTAATAAAATTATATTTAATCTAAGAAATATATGAAGAAAGCAATTAAAGTATTTGCGATTATAGGCGTTTTTCTTGGCGGCTTTGCCTTAATCGGCTGTATTGATGAATTTGATTCGGCTGCCTTTATTGGCGGAGTCCTTTTTCTAGGTTGGGGAATAACAGATTTGTCGTTCCTTGATAGTCTAAAAAATAAAAAATAAATCTATGATAGATAAAACTAAAGAGTCTGAAGGTATGGGTTTCCAAATTATTGGAGCTAAGATGCCTTCTAAAAAGAAAGAAACTAAGGAGGAAAAAACTCCTGAAGATAAAAAAGAAGAATAAATATGCGTGGAAATATAACAAAAATTCATAAGATTAAAAGAAGCCGAAATGGCAACGCCTTTATCAGAGTGACATTCAAACTTGAAAATGGTAGTTGGGCAAAAACTGATTTATGCCCGGACTATCGTAATTATCAAAGATGGGTGCCATTCTTGATTGAAGGATTAGATCTTAATGGACTTGTTATGAAATCCCCAAGTGAGGTCGATGCTGATAGCTATCCCAATAAAATAAGCCAGAAGGTAGATGGCCAATGGGTTAGAAATTCTGATGGAACAATGTCATTTATTAATAATCCAATCCCTGATGAATCAGAAATAATTGATTCTGCCGGGATGGAACAACAAAAACTTTTATGAAAGGTGTCTTAAAATATTTAGGTATTTATCTTCTATTTTTCTTTGTTTTTCTGTTCTTCTATGCCTTGTCCGCCCACCACAATGTCCTTACACACAACTCTTTAACTGAAGAATATAGTCATAAAAATATAGAAGGAATTAAAATTGAAGAAATTAAAATTGAAGATGCTGTGGATAAATCAATAACAGGAATAGGTAGTTATTATGATTATGACCTTAGGCGGTCAGATCAGAAATGTCGAAGTAATGACTGCTATTCAATGTTTAATTTAACTTGTGCCTCGAGGGACTTTGATAGGGGAACAATGTTAAAAGTGACTAATTTAGATAATAGGAAAGAAGTGATTTGCCGGGTAAACGACTATGGGCCCGAACTGTCAACTGGAAGAATTTTAGACTTAAGCAGCTATTCTTTCTCCCAAATATCTGAATTAAAGTTAGGATTAGTTAATATAAAAATAGACCCGTTATATTAATATGTGGTATCATATAATATAATATGTTATAATATCTTTATGAGT
>CAZJVL010000081.1:0-1630 GCA_964549875.1 uncultured Candidatus Saccharibacteria bacterium | reverse complement strand
TTTAAACCTTTAAACTTTTATTATTACTATGTCTCAAATCTGTTCTATTTGTGGAAAAACATATCAGAAGGCGACGCGTTATAAAAAAGTGCATTCTGTTTATGATCCTGTCTCCCGACATCGTCAGAAACCTAATTTGCAATGGTTTAAGATGCCTGATGGAAAGAGGGTCTTGGTTTGTTCAGCCTGTCGAAAACGTTTGGCCAAAAATCCTACTTAATTTTCTTATTCGTCCATTTGAATTTTTAACGGGCTGTAGTATAACGGTAGTATTTACCCTTGGGGTGGGTAAGACCCGAGTTCAATTCTCGGCAGCCCGACATTAAAAATGAACAAAACTTATCTTATAATAATTATTGTCCTTATAGGCCTCATTCTTGCTGGTGGCGGCTATTATTTTTTAAACAAAGAAAAATTAGTAGAGCAGGATATTTTACTGACCTCTCCCTTAAAAGATGAGTTGATATTTAGCCCCTGGCTTTTAGAAGGACAAGCAAAAGGATCTTGGTATTTTGAAGCTCAATTTACGGCTGAACTTTATGATGATAATGGAAATCTTTTAGGCGCTACTATCTTGACGGCGACAGATGACTGGATGAGCGAGGACTTTGTTCCCTTTAAAGGGGAATTAATCTTTGTTGAACCAACTACTTCTTCTGGGGTGCTGCGATTTTTAAGCGCCAATCCCTCAGGTTTGCCTCAAAATCAAAAGGTTTTTGAGGTTAAGGTTAACTTTGTCCAAACAACGCCGACGCGAAAAATATTACTTTATTATTATAATCCTGAATTAGATAAAGATGAGCAGGGTAATATTAAATGCAGCCGCGATGGCTTGGTTGCTATAGAAAAAGAAGTCTCGGTTAACAAAACTTCAATCCCCGATGTTATCAATCTCCTTTTAAAAGGTACAGAAAATTTATCAGCTGAGCAGAAAGCGCAGGGGATAACAACTGAATTTCCGTTAGAAGGTTTATCTCTAGAGGAAGCTGTTTTAAAAGCAGACGGAACATTAGTTTTAACCTTTGACGACCCTTTAAACAAGACTTCAGGCGGTTCTTGCCGGGTGGGAATTCTCTGGTTTCAAATAGAAGAGACGGCAAAGCAATTTGAAGATGTGAAGAAAGTTGAATTTTTACCTGAGGAATTGTTTCAGCCATAGCTAAAAATAATGAAAGTCAAAGGTCGGGAAAAATAGAGTAAAAAATATCAAAAATATAAAAAACAAGAAAAAATGGATAGCAAAACATTAAAAGATTTAAGGGAAGATTTAGTTGGGGAATTAGAAGCTATTAATCAGTATCAAGAGCATATTGATGAAATTGATGATGAAGAAGCAAAAGAAGTATTAGCTCATATCAGAGACGATGAAAAAGAACATTTTGCTGAATTAGTAAAAATAATAAGAAAGTTAGATTCTTCTCAAGAAGAAAAATTCCAGAAAGAAGAGCTTTAAAATAAATTACAACCCAGGTTAACAATGGTTAAAATGGGAGATAAAAAAAGCTCAAAAAAATGCTGGACTCGGAAAGTAACATTAGAAAGTGATGCCCTAGATTTAGAGAGGGGTGTTTTTACTTGGAAAAATCCTAAAAAAATAGCCCAATCTCTTAAAGAATCAGCTGAAAAAAGT
>CAZJVL010000080.1:0-1654 GCA_964549875.1 uncultured Candidatus Saccharibacteria bacterium | reverse complement strand
TAATCTCTCTTTTATCTAGTGCCTTTAAAGTTTAACTTTTCAGACTTATAAAAATTTTCTAAATACTCCCACACATAGAAGAATAATTCTTTGTTTGGAGGTTCTTTGTTTGGAGGTTCTTTGTTTAGAGGTTGAACCTCTAAACATTGATTTATGAATATTAAAAAAATGCTGCCGTCTTTGGCAAGCCAAAAACGACAGCAGTGGTGTTATTTGTAAGCCTTGCGGCTTTCAAATAACACCATCCTTAGTATAGCAAAGAAAAAATTAATGTCAAGTTCTTGATTGTGGATAACTAAAACAGAAGAGAATAATTCTTTATTAAATGTATTTTTACCCAACCATTAACCACTCTGGTCTGAAAATAAGGAGCAAACCTATTGCCAGCATAATTATCCCTCCAATTAAACGAGAAAACCTTGTATATTTTGTTGTCATCCCGGTTATTTGCAAAGTTTTCATCGCTGCAAAGAAAATAAAGAGGTCATCAATCATAAAAAAGAAGATATAAAGCAGAATGTAAAGATAATATTGCCACTTGACTAGATTGTTTAGGACTAAAACTTGAATATAAACAGCTGGTAAGCCGGCTGAACAAACTAATTCAACTAAATTCACGGCAAAAGCCAAAACAATAATCCCCCCTAAAGCCAGCCAAAGACTATTTTGTTCAACAGCTTTTTTCATTTTGTCAAATGTCTTTTTTCTTTTCTTGGTGTCAGTTATTTTACAAGTTCCTGCCTTGTTATATAAAAACTCTTTGAAGCTATAAATTCCTCCTCCTATAGCGACGAGGCCAATAGCAATTCTCACCGGAGCTATAATTCCTAAAAAAGTTATCAAATTTAACCAAGCAGCCATAAACAGGAAATAGACAAAAGCCGAGGTTATAATAAAACTGCTTCCTAAAAGCCACATTCTCTTTTTGTCTTTCATTGTCAAAAGCAAACCAATTAAAAATATAAGCACCCACATTGCGCAGGGGTTAAAACCATCTAACAAACCCAAAATAATCGTTAATGCCGGCAAAGAAAAAGCCATTGCGTCTATTTCTCCAAAAATAGGCAGATTTATTATCTTTTGCCCCTTTTCAGAGGTATTTGGTTCAGGTGCGACTTCAATCGCCTCTTCAGGAAATATGATCTGATTGACTATATCAGAACAAGGCGAGAGAGAGCACTGCTGAACTTTTTCTCGAAGCAATGGCGGGGTAATTGTATTAGACCAGCCGCTAAAAGATTCATCGCCAATAATTAAAAATGGCACTCCTTCTACTCTCATTTCCAGCTTTGTGGCTATTTGTTGCAAAAGCAAGGCGTTATCTCTATCTTTATAAATTTCAAATTCATATATTTCAAGATTAGGATATTCATCTTTCAAAACATCAAAGAGGAAAGTCCTTTCAAGCCCGCAATGAGGGCAACCTTCTCCATAAAAAAAATAAGCGTTTACTGGGAAAGCTTGGGCATTTGTCAATTGAATTGATACCAATAAACACAGAAAGACAACACTAATTATTTTTGCCAGCTTTGTTTTCATTATTTACCTCTTTTTCAAATAATAATTTTAATTACATTTTAATAATTTTTATTGCTTTACCCCTAATTAAAGCATCAGCAATTTTTTCATAAGCAGAGTAGAGTATCCTTTGGTA
>CAZJVL010000079.1:0-1665 GCA_964549875.1 uncultured Candidatus Saccharibacteria bacterium | reverse complement strand
ATTGAAGCATAAGTTGATGGGCGACCAATATCTCTTTTTTCTAATTCTTTAATCAAACTAGCTTCACTGTATCTACTAGGGGGCAAGGTTTCTTTAGAGAGGCTGTTGATAGCTTTTAGGTTTAAGTTATCTTCCATATTTATTTTAGGAAGCATAATGTCTTCTCCTTTACCTTCTGGATCGACTTTTAACCAGCCATCAAAAATTACCACAGACCCATTAATATAAAAATTCGGGTAGTCTTCTGTGTTTCTGATATTGGTAACGATTTTGGTTCTCAAAAGTTGGGTATTAGACATTTGAGAGGCGACAGTTCTGCTCCAAATTAAAGTGTAAAGTCTTTTTTCATCAGAATTTGCTCCAGCATTCAAAGTAGTAACGTGAGTTGGGCGAATGGCCTCGTGAGCTTCTTGAGCATTTTTGGATTTTGTTTTGTAAACTCGAGATTCTAGGTAATTTTTACCGTATTGTTTTGATATAAAAGAAGAGATCTCTGTTATAGCTGAAGAAGCTAAATTGGTAGAATCTGTACGCATATAAGTTATGAATCCTTTTTCGTAAAGCTTTTGAGCAAGCATCATGGTTTTTTTAGGAGAAAATCCGAGTCTACTAGAAGCTGTTTGTTGTAACGTGGAAGTGGTAAAAGGGGGTTTAGGAGAAGATTTTACATTAGTCTCTTTAATATTTTTTACATACCAAGTTCCTGCTCTACCTTCTTTTACTATTTTTTTAGCAAATTCTTCAGCTTCTTTTGAATTTAGTTTCGGTTTTAATCCTGGTTCCAATTCGCAATCAAAAACTAATTTATATTTTTTAGATTCTTTTAATTTGCCAATAGTTTCTAGTTCTGCAGCAATATTAAAATATTTTACAGGTACAAATTTTCGAATCTCTCTTTCTTTTTCCATTATTATACGCAAAGCAGGAGATTGAACACGTCCAGCAGAGAGTCCATATCGAACCTTTTTCCAAATGATCCCAGAAAGTTCATAACCCACCAATCTATCCAAGACTCTTCTGGCTTCCTGAGCTTCTTTTAGATCCATGTCTATTTCTCTTGTGTTTTTCATGGCCTCCAGAACTGCTTCTTTAGTCACTTCATGAAAAACTGCTCTTTTGGATTTTTTTAAATCAGCCGCTTCTCGCAAATGCCAAGCGATAGCTTCTCCTTCGCGATCAGGGTCAGTTGCCAAAATCACTTCATTTGCTTTTTTAGCCAAAGATCTTATTTCAGAAACAACTTTTTCTTTCCCTTTAGCTATTTCATAATAAGGAATAAATCCGCCTTCAATATCTAAAGCTTTTTTATTTGATTTTGGTAAGTCGCGAATATGCCCAATAGAAGCACGGACCGTATAGTCTTTGCCTAAATATTTTTCTATGGTTTTGGCTTTACTTGGGGATTCTACGATTACTAATTTCATATAAAATATTATTTAAAAATAAAAACACAGTTTAAGAATTAATTAGGAATTAAAATTCCACAAAATAATTATTTTTTATTATAGCACAAGAGTATAGCAGAGGGTTTTGGTTTTGTAAAATTTAAAAATTATTTTGCGTACTCTGTCGCTTCATTAAATTTGATAGAAAGAAGTTTAGAAGATCCATCTGAACCAATTGTCACTCCATAAAGCACATCACATTGATTCATAGATTCACGAT
>CAZJVL010000078.1:0-1781 GCA_964549875.1 uncultured Candidatus Saccharibacteria bacterium | reverse complement strand
GTTGTCTGATAAGATTAATGTCTAACATATAAATTAATTTTTAATTTTTAATTTTGTAATTTTTAAATAAATTCTTAATTCTTAATTCTATTTTTCAGATTCCCGTTTTCACGGGAATGACACTATGTTTCAAGTTTCAAGTTTCAAGTTTTAAGTTTTAAGATTTTGGTTTCATAAAAGGGAAAAGGATAACTTCTTTCAAAGAAGGCGCTTCAGTAAAAACAGCCATTAATCTGTCTATGCCGATACCCAAGCCAGCTGTTGGCGGCATACCATATTCCAAGGCCTCAATATAATCCAAGTCCTGCGGTTGAGCTTCTAAATCGCCTTTTTCCCTCATTTTTGCTTGCTCTTTAAATCTGTTTTTTTGGTCTCTTGGGTCATTCAGCTCAGAAAAACCATTTACTAATTCTAAACCAGAAACTACCAATTGGAAGCGAGCTGTTTTATTAGGATCATCTTTTATTTTTTTTGCCAAGGGAGAAATGGCTAAAGGATGGTCAATAATAAACGTCGGTTCTATGATTTTAGCTCTCAATTTTTTAAAAATTGCCTCAGCTATTTTTTCCTTTGAATCGCCTTTTTCCAACTTAATTTCCATCGCTTCTGCTTTCTGCCGCCATTTTTCTTCTTTATCTTTAAAAGTCAATCCTGTTTCTTTTTCCAAGAAATCTTCATAGCCAATTTTCTTCCATACTTTCTGGAGAAAAATTTTACCAGCAGCAGATTGTTTCTGAAATCTTCGAGCTAAAAACTTAAATAAATCTTCCACTAATTTCATCGCTTCTTCCCTGCTCTGATAAGCGCTATAAAGCTCTAATATAGTAAACTCTGGATTATGCTCCCGGTCAATACCTTCATTACGAAAACATTTGCCTATTTCATAAACATTCTCTAAGCCGCCGACAATTAAACGTTTGAGATATAATTCCGGAGCTATCCTTAGATAAATCTTCATTTTTAAGGCCTCAAGATAAGTAATAAATGGTTTGGCATTTGCCCCGCCATATAAAGGTTGTAAAATTGGGGTTTCCATTTCTAAATATTCTTTTTCATCTAAAAATTCCCTGATGGCTGAGATAATTTTGCTGCGCAAAATAAACCTTTCTTTTGCTGTTTCGTTTTCTAGTAAATCAAGATAACGACGTCGGAAACGTTCTTCTGCGTCTTCAAGCCCATACCAAATATCAGGCAATGGCCTAAGGCTTTTAGCTAACATTTTGAAATCCTGAACCTGTAGGGTCTTTTCTCCTTTTTTTGTTTTGAAAAGAACTCCTTGAGCTTCCAAAAAATCTCCTAAATCAAAGAAATCTTCAAAAAACTTCATTTTTTCTTCACCTAACTCATCTTTTTTGAGCAAAAGCTGAATTTTGGCTTGTTGATCCTTAATATCAACAAAGATTGCGCCGCCATGCTTTCTTATCGCCCAGATTCTGCCGGCTAAAATAATCTTTTTTTTATCTTTAGCCCAGCGGGAAAAATTAATTAAGGCCTGATTAATTGGAAATTGGCGTTGGCTTTTTTCGGGATAAGGATCAATGCCTTGCTCTTGAAGTTTCTTTAATTTTTTTACTCGCTCTTGTATTAAATCATCTAACATACACAATTACAATAATTTTTAATTTTTAATTTACAAATTACAAATTTTTCTGTCATTCTGACCCTGAGGCGAAGCCGAAGGGGAAGAATCTCTCGCGAATGCGAGGAAGGAACCTCAGATAAACTGAGAGATCCTTCGGCCTTAACGGCCTCAGGATGACAGCTACGCTGTCAATTTTTAA
>CAZJVL010000077.1:0-1871 GCA_964549875.1 uncultured Candidatus Saccharibacteria bacterium | reverse complement strand
CTTTATTTATTGATTATGGGCAGAATGCAAATGCAGCAGAAGAGTTTGTTGCCAAGAAAATTTCAAAAAAATTAAATTTAGAAAACTTAAAAAAAATAAATGTAGATATTTATAAGCAATTTAAAGATATAAAAATGTGTAAAGGTTATGTTGAAAAGGCTAATGATGCTTGGGTTTGTGGAAGAAATACTTTGTTTATGATTATTGCTGGGATTTATGCAAAAAGAATTAACGCTGATGGAATATCTTTAGGATATATGCTTGAGGATAACTTTGTATTCGGGGATAACGACTTTTTTCATCATAAAGAAATTGAAAATTTATTAGCTAAAAGTTTTTTGAGACCTTTTAAAGTATATATGCCAATAAAGCATTTAAACAAATCACAATTGATTGAAATACTAAAAGATTACGATTTATTTGATTTGACTATTTCTTGCTGGAATGCCAAATTAAATAAAAACACTATATCTGTTTGTCATAAATGTGCTAACTGTTTAGAAAGAGATATTTTAGCAAAAACAAACTAACAAAGTTTTTAATTTTGGCTTTTATACCCAGTATAAAAGTTAGTTGTTATTTTATCGCTTTTTGCAATATTTACCTTTGGGGTTGGCATTAAGATATAAAGATCACTTTTTGAGCCAATTGATTGTGCCCCAATATATTTATTGAATCCTTTAATTTTTTCTTGGATAATTAGACCGAAATTAGTAATGATTTTCTGAATTTCAAGTCCTCTTTCAGAACTACGATCGCTATAACCATAGCATAAATAATATCTTTTTTTTGTTAAAACATCAGGACTTTTCCTTTTTTTATTCAATTTGCCACTTCTAAGTGTTGCTTCTATGCAACTCTTTAACCAAGTTGTAACTCCCTGGGGAGTATAAGCAGGATCAAAAAATGCAATATCATAATCTTTAAATTCTTTTGGCAAAGGATTTCTCAAATCCCAGACTTTAGTTTTAATTTTAAGGTTTTCTTTCTTTGATACTTCTTGTATATAATGTATAATTCTTTCATCAATATCAATTACTAAAACTTCTTTGGCTCTACCCGTCAAGCAAAAATATATTGAAGTTAAGTCGTCATCTCCCAAAAAAATAATTTTTTTATTTTTGATATTATCTATCTTACTTAAAAATTGCGCTCTTTTAAAAACAGTTTTATTTGTTGCCCAAAATTGATCCAAATTCCTTTTAGCACTTGGTCTTTTAGCTTTATATTTATTAATTATCAGAAAAATATCTTGTTGATTCATATTCTCATTTCTTTGAACACTTCCGCATATGTTTTTTTTGTGCTTAGTAATGAACCGCGATATAGATTTAAACCGGCCGAAGCATCGGCTAAATTAAAATATTTCATTTGACTTTTTTGTTGTTTGATAGCTAAAATTTTATCTTTAATATATTTTGTAATGTCATTTTTTATATCATAGTTTTTTAAAGGGCTCCAAACTTCATAAAGAAAGACTTTTTTAATATCCGATGAATTTTTTCCTAAATGTTGTAGATAAGAGCTGTTTGAAAGCCAAATGGCTTCTTTGGCTGCTTCAAAGGTTAATCTGTGTTCCCGGTCTGATTCCCCTGGATGTGGCATATATACAATTTCGGGATCGATTTTTCTTATCGCTTTAATTAACAGTTCAATTATATTATTTGTTAAATAAAATTTTCTATCATCTTGTCTTAGAAAAACTTGTTTTGATATGCCAAGTATTTTTGCTGATTTTAATGCTTCTTTTTTCCTAATTTTCTCAGCATCATTCTTATTCTTGTTGACAACTCCAGACCAGCATTTATAAATATATAATACAGATATTTTGTCTTTTGCGGCCCTATGTTTTAAAATTGTTCCTCCGCAGC
>CAZJVL010000076.1:1075-1893 GCA_964549875.1 uncultured Candidatus Saccharibacteria bacterium | reverse complement strand
GAACCTACCAACTTGCTTTTTTTACGCCAGGTATATTTCCCTCTGAAGCTAATTCACGAAAGCAGATGCGGCAAAGGCCAAAAGTTCTCATATAACCTCTTTTCCTTCCACAACGCCAACAACGCCTCACTGTTCGTGTAGAATATTTGGGCTTCTTTTTTGACCTAGCGACTACTGATTTTTTTGCCATAAAGGAAATCCTAATAATTGATATAATTTTATTGCTTGCTCTCTGTTTTTAGCATTGGTAACAAAAGTTATTTCTAGACCAAATGTGGGAACATTTTGAATTTGTTCTGTTTCCGGAAAAACATTGTATTCTCTGATACCATAATTTAAATTTCCATCTTTGTCAATATTGTTTAAGGGAATACCCCAAAAATCCCGAATTCTTGGCAACACTAAATTTATAAACCTATAAATGAAATCTTCCATTCTCTTACCCCTTAAAGTTACTTTTAAGCCAATAGGCATCCCTTCTCTGCTCTTAAAACTGGCAATTGATTTTTTTGCTGGCCGGAAACATGGTTTTTGGCCAGTAATGGCTGCTACAACTTCCGAGATTTTGTTCATTAATCCTTTACTATCCTTGGAAGCAGTTATCAACCGGCCAATACCAACATTAACTACCACTTTTGTTATCCGCGGCACTGCTAAACTATTATCAAAACCGAATTCTTTTTTCATCTCTGGAATAACTATTTTTGTAAATTGTTCTTTATAAGAAAGTTTCATGCCAATGTTGCTAAAATTTATGAGCGAAGCTCAATGTTGAGTGAAATAAATTTTACTACAACATTGAGCACCCCCTTCTTTTC
>CAZJVL010000076.1:0-1065 GCA_964549875.1 uncultured Candidatus Saccharibacteria bacterium | reverse complement strand
CGCAAGCGCGCAAAAGGAGGGGGTAAAGATTTTGTTTTTGCTCAGGCTTCGCTTTCAGCTCGCCTTCGCAGACAAAGCCCTTTAAATCCTAAGAAATCTTCGAGCCGCATTTTTTACAAACTCTATATTTATTGCCATTATCTTTAACATATCCAAGCCTGGCAGGTTGTTTGCAATGAGGACAGATTAACATAATATTAGCCCTAAAAACAGGTCTTGGCACTGAAATTATCTCTCCTTTTTCTCCTGCTTTCTTGGGTTTCTGAATCTTTTTTACCAAATTCAACGACTCAATGACCACTTTGTCTTTGGAAGGCAAAACTTTGATAACTTTACCTGTTTTACCCTTATCTTTGCCTTTTTTTATTAAAACTGTATCACCTTTTTTAATATTCATACCAATAAATCAATTTTTAATTTTTAATTTTCAATTTCTAAATAATTTTTAATATCTAAATTTTTAAACCCCTTTAAGCGAAGTCCTGCTTTGGCTGAAAAATCAAAATCTTTAAAGGGTGAGGAAATGTAGTTTGAGAAACGCTCAAGCCGACGAGCGGGCATGGTTCCGCCATTTGGCGGAGAGCGAGGAGGATTGGCGAATCTAAAAATCCTCGCTGGGAATTTTTAGATGTTTTCGAAAACTATTTTCCTCACCCTTAATGAACCTCTATAAAGACAAAACAGACAAACTCCTTTAAACTAATTCTGAGGCTAAAGCCGCTACTTTATCATATCCTTTTTCTTTAATTTCCCTTGGTATCGGGCCAAAAATACGATTGCCCAAAGGTTCATTCTTATCATTAACAAGAACAGCTTCATTGCTGTCAAAACGAATATAGCTTCCATCCTTTCTGCGAAAAGCTTTTTTTTGACGGACAATCATTGCTCTGACAACCGCCTTTTTCTTTATCTCGCGGCGAGGTTCTGCCACTCGCACTGAAGCAATAATAACATCGCCTATCTGGGCATATCGTTTTCGGCTGCCACCGGGAACTTTAAAACAACGAATAATTTTTGCTCCGCTGTTATCAGTCACTTTTAAAATTGTCTGTGGTTGAATCATAC
>CAZJVL010000075.1:0-1901 GCA_964549875.1 uncultured Candidatus Saccharibacteria bacterium | reverse complement strand
AAGTTAAATTATGTGATGTTAATCATAGCAATTTTTTCTATTAGCGTCAATCTCCAACCAACATAGGGCACTGAACTGTATTCTGTATAAATTAATTTTCAATTTACAATTTACAATTTTCAATCAATTTTCAATTTTCAATTTTTAAACTGTTTGGAATTTGGAATTTGTTTAGGGTTTACCCTGTTGAATAATCGCTTTGCGAATTCAACAGGGTTTAGAGTTTAGAGTTTTTTACTCTCACACCAAACCGCTACTCACGTTATTTAAAATTTATTTGTTTTAATTATCAGTTTCGAGATCACCGGTTATGGTGTGGGGGTTGACTTTTTAAAAAATAGTTCTAATATAGTTAATATAGCCAACAAAAAAAGAAGCATGGATAAAAAGATACTTGCCGAATTTAAAAAAAGATTGGAGCAGGAAAGAATCCTCTTAAAAGAGGATTTATTAAAATTTGCCGACCAAGACAAGAAATTGCCCGATGATTATGATACCAAATTTCCAGATCTTGGAGAACGTTCTTCATCACCGGACGAAAACGCAAAAGAGGTAGAAACCTATGAAAATCTATTGGCTCTTGAGTTCGCTTTAGAATTGCGCTTAAAAGAAGTCAATGAAGCTTTAAAAAAGATAAAAAATGATAACTATGGTTATTGTGAAACTTGCAACAAGCCCATTGAATTAGGCCGCCTGAAAGCTAATCCAGCGGCTAAAACCTGTTTCTCCTGCGCCGGAAAAACATAAAATTCCATTATTTTCGTATTTAAAAGCGGTGGTAAAAATCTCTTATAAAAATGCCACCGCTTTTTTGTTCTATTATAAAACAATCATAAAAAAATATGCTATCAAAAATATACTCTGCCGCCATTTTTGGTTTAGAAGTAATTTCCATAGAAATAGAAACAGACATTTCAAATGGTCTTCATTCCTTTAACATTGTCGGTTTGCCTGACCCATCTATCAAGGAAGCAAAACAAAGAGTCTCTGCGGCAATTAAAAATATTGGCGCCAAATCACCTCTAAGAGCTAACCGTAAAATTACAATTAATTTAGCGCCAACTGATATTAAAAAATACGGCTCCCATTATGATTTAGCCATCGCTTTGGGATATCTTCTCGCTTCAAAACAAATGCTCGCTTTCAATCCAGAGAAAAAAATTTTCGTCGGAGAACTTTCTCTAGAAGGATTAGTAAAACCAGTCCGGGGAATCTTAGCTATCGCAATGTGGGCCGAAACAGAAGGTTATGAATATCTCTTTGTACCTCTTCAAAATGCCGCTGAAGCCGCAATCGCCGCGAAAAACCTAAAAGTTATCGGCGTCAAAAGTTTAAAAGAAGTAGTCCTCTTTTTAGAAAATAAAATTAACATCCGACCGTATCAAAAACCTGATTTTCTTTTGGACACCCCTCTTCCTGATTGCCTTGATTTCTCCAAGATTAAAGGCCAACAAAAAGCAAAAAGAGCTTTAATGATTGCCGCAAGCGGTTGCCATAATATTTTAATGATTGGGCCACCTGGTTCTGGAAAAACAATTTTAGCCAAAGCAATTTTATCAATTCTCCCTAAAATGAACGAATCAGAATGCCTTGAAGTAACCAAAATTCATAGCATTTGCGGCCTTCTGCCTGCGTCCAAGCCATTAATTTCTCAACGCCCCTTTCAATCCCCGCATCACACTACCTCTAGCGCCGCTCTAATCGGAGGCGGTACCTGGCCAACACCAGGGGAAATCACTTTAGCTCATCGAGGAGTCCTCTTTCTTGACGAACTGCCTGAATTTAAAAGAGATGCCTTAGAGGCCTTGCGCCAACCATTAGAAGAAGGCTTTATTTCTGTTTCCCGTGTCCCTGGCGGCACAATCACTTCTCTTTTAGGGTATTTAGTCAGAAGATAGCTT
>CAZJVL010000074.1:0-2015 GCA_964549875.1 uncultured Candidatus Saccharibacteria bacterium | reverse complement strand
TTTAAACTTTTATACTTTTATTTATTTTTTTGTGTTTTCTTCCCAGTTCATAAAATTTCTCTGTGTAGGCCTAATAAATACTGGAGTTGACTTCGGTATTTTAAATTTGTTAATGTTTTTGACCGGCATTACTTCTGGAATTGGATACTCCCTTTTTAAGGCAATTTCCTTTACAGCGGCCGTCACCAACAGCTATTTTTTCAATAAAAGATGGACTTTTAAAAAAGGAAAAAGTTTTGAAAAAGCAGAATTTACAAAATTTGTCAGCATCAGCCTGATTGCTTTTGGAATTAATGTAGGTGTTGCTTCATTATTGGTTAATTTCGTCAACCCTTTTTGGGACATCTCTCCTTATCTTTGGGCTAATTTAAGCGCTGTGGCAGCGACTATTTTTACCACCTTCATCAATTTTTTTGGCTATAAATATTTTGTCTTCAAAGCTAAATAAGGCTAAGAAGCGAGAACTCTATCTATTGACCATTCCCAATCACCATTTTTTCTGTTATTATTTCTTTATACTTTTTAAACTTTTACACCTTTAAACTTTTATACCTTTAAACTTTTGTATTTAACCCTTTAAACCTTTACACCTTTAAACTTTTATACCTTTAAACTTTTATTATTTAAACCCTTAAACTTTTAAACTTTTCTTTATTATGTCCCAATTAGTCTTCTATCGTAAATACCGTCCCCAAACATTCGCTGAAGTAATTAACCAAAAAAACATAATCAAAACTCTCTCCAGCGCCATTATTCAAGGCCAGATTTCTCATGCTTATCTTTTTGCCGGTCTCAGAGGTGTTGGCAAAACAACCGTTGCCCGTCTGTTAGCTAAAGCGCTCAATTGTCAAAATCGCAAAGCAAATCAATTTGAACCCTGCAATAAATGCGCGTCCTGTGAAGCGATTAAGCTTGGAAATTCATTAGACCTCATAGAGATAGATGCCGCTTCTAATCGAGGCATTGAAGATGTCCGCGCCTTGAGAGAAAACATTAAATTTCCGCCGATAAATTCCAAATATAAGATTTTCATTATTGATGAAGCCCATCAGATGACCAAAGAAGCTTTTAATGCTTTGTTGAAAACCTTGGAAGAGCCGCCAGCATATGTTATTTTTATTTTGGCGACAACAGAACCTGATAAACTGCCGCCAACGATTCTTTCACGGGTAGAACGCTATGATTTCAAAAAATTAAATTTAGACGATATTATTGGCTGCCTTGAATCTATCTGCAAAAAAGAAAAAATAAAATTTGAAGATGAGGCCTTAAGATTAATAGCCCTTTATTCAGAAGGCGGCCTCAGAGACGCTCAATCGCTGTTAGGGCAGATATCATTAGTGACTAACCAAAATATTACCAAAAAAGCGGTTGCCGAATTAATTGGGGCGATAAATTTTGAAAAAGTAAAGAAATTTATTGACTATTTAGGTAAAAAAGACAAAGAAAAAGCGATGGAATTTATTAATGATATCTATGACGACGGATACGACTTGGAGGTTTTTAATAAGGAGGTTTTAAACTATTTAAGAAAAATCCTTTTATTAAAAATTTCTCCCAGTTTAGGCAAGATACTGGAAAAAGAGGCAACAAATGAAGAAATGATGGTGTTATTTAAGCAAGCTGAGATTTTTGACACTCCTTATCTGGAAAAACTCATCAGAAGATTTATTGATATTCAAGTCCAGCTGAAAAGAACGCCGATTCCGACTTTGCCTTTTGAATTGTGTATCAGTGAAGAACTGTAAAGAAATTGGTTTCTTGCCGGGTGGTGTAGTGGTAGCACGCCGCGCTCTGGACGCGGAAACCGGGGTTCGAATCCCTGCCCGGCAGCCCCTTAACCCTTTATACTTTTAAACCTTTAAACTTTTGTATTTAACCCTTTAAACTGACAGCTGCGCTGTCATCCCGAGCGATAGCGAGGGATCTCTTAACCCTTTATACTTTTAAACTTTTATTATTTAAACTTTTATTTTTATATGATTCTCTCAGACCGTGATATTAAAAAAATAATC
>CAZJVL010000073.1:0-2059 GCA_964549875.1 uncultured Candidatus Saccharibacteria bacterium | reverse complement strand
CTTTTGTATTTTTGGCTTCCCTGCGCTTTACTGGTCTTGCTTTTAGGTGATATAATAAGTAAGTACATCGGAGTAATACAATTTAGTATCTAATTTTATAATTTTTAATTTTGTAATTTTATAAATAATTTCTTAATGTCCTAATTTTTAAATGGTTTTAAAATTAAAAATTTAATCAGTTTATTTAAAAATTTAAAATTGAAAATTAAAAATTTATTGTAATTATGGATCTTCCTCCTCAAACTCTCAAAAAACTTATTCTGGAAACTGGTTTAGTTGCCGAAGAGGATTTTGATAACGTTGTCAAAGAAGCGCAAAGAACAGAAAAAAATATTGTTGACCTTTTGATTTCCCGAGGTTTTATTACCAGTGATTTTTATGCCGATATTTTATCAAAGCATTTTAATGTTCCCCGTGTTAAATTAGTCGGCCAACAGATTGATCCTGAGATTCTTAATATCTTGTCAGAAGAAATAGCCCGAACAAGAAATGTGGTTATTTTTGGCAAAGAAGGCAATACTTTGCAAGCGGCAATGTTAGACCCTTCAAATTTAGAAACTTTGGATTTTTTAAATAAATATACCGGTTATTTTATCAAGCCCTATTTATGCCTTGAAGAGGATTTAAAATTTGTTTTTGCTCAATATGGTAAAGAGGTCTCCAAAGATTTTCAAAAAACTATTCAAGAAAGCATCCGCGCTTCTTTAAAATTAAAAGGAGTGGAAGCAGAAAAAGCGGCTGTTGAATTTCCAATAGTTTCTTTGACAGATAATATTATCTCTTATGCCGCTTCTTTAAACGCAACCGATATTCATGTTGAACCTTTGGCTGATGAAGTATTAATTCGTTTTCGCGTTGATGGCGTTTTAAGAGAAATAATAAGATTGGCAAAAGAGATTCATCCGGCAATAGTGGCGCGAATTAAAATTTTATCAAATTTGTTGATTGACGAGCATAATAAACCGCAGGATGGCAGGTTTAAATATAAATACGCAGACACTATTTTTGATATTCGTATTGCTATTATGCCGACTCTTTATGGCGAAAAAGTGGAGATGCGTCTTTTAACCGGTTCTACAAAGCCAATGAGTTTTCAGGAATTGGGAATGATGGAAGAAACAGTAACAATAGTGGAAAATAATATCACCAAAACAACCGGAATGATTTTAGCTACTGGGCCGACTGGTAGCGGAAAGACAACAACGCTTTATGCAATTTTAAACAGACTTAATCGGCCAGAAGTGAATATTGTGACTATTGAAGACCCGATTGAATATGAATTAAAGTATGTCAATCAGACCCAGGTAAACCCCAAAGCTGGCATTGATTTTGCCAATGGCTTGCGGGCTATTTTGCGTCAAGACCCAAATATTATTATGGTTGGTGAAATTCGCGATAAGGAAACAGCGGAAATTTCGGTGCATGCCGCCTTAACCGGCCATTTGGTGCTTTCTACCTTGCATACTAATGATGCGCCAACTGCTGTGCCTCGTTTGATTGATTTAGGAGTGCCCCCTTTTTTGGTCTCAGCGACAGTTAATTTAATAATTGCCCAAAGGTTAGTCAGAAGAATTTGCCGTGATTGTATAGAAAGTTATGAGGTGCCAGAAGATGTTAATAAAGTTATTAATGAGCAATTGAGATCAATAAAAGGGAAAGAAACATCGCCTTATTATGTCAAACAGCTTTATCGCGGCAAAGGTTGTCCGATTTGCAATGGCACAGGTTATAGCGGGCGTTTGGCTATTTATGAAGTCCTTGATGTTACCGAAGAAGTAAGGGCATATATTCAAAGAAGCGACTTTTCTTTAGACGGCCTCAAACAAATAGCTTTTGCCCAAGGGACGAAATCAATGTTTGAAGACGGACTCAAAAAATCCGAATTAGGATTAACCACCATTGAAGAAGTCCTCAGGGTAATTAAAGAATAATTTTCAATTTTCAATTTACAATTTACAATCAATTTTTAATTTTCAATGTTCAAATAATTTCTTAATGAATTAATTTCTAAACAGTTTAAAAACTAAAAATTAAAATTATTAATAAAGCCCCACTATTA
>CAZJVL010000072.1:0-2118 GCA_964549875.1 uncultured Candidatus Saccharibacteria bacterium | reverse complement strand
CTTTTAATGTATTCAACATATCCATCCAAGGAGGCATTCCTTTTTTTAAGTTCTTTTTCTACGCTTAAAACTATAAAATCATCGACAGCTAAAAATATTCTTCCCAAAAAATCAGCAATAAATTTATTTTGATTTTCCTCATTTTGTATCTCTACAGAAATGTTTTTTTTAAGCTTTTCTATATCAAAATCAGAAATAACAAAATCAAGGAGAAGGTCGTACACGTAATCAAAATCTACACTGTAATCTTTACTGATACTATAAATTGCATCACCTGATACTTTTGAAGAAAAATATAAGCCAACCTCTTCTGGAAGTTTGTCTAATTTTTCTAAAAATTGTACATTTTTATTGTCCATATTTTAAATTTTATTTACCACGATTATATTGTTGGTGATGCACCTTGTTGATTGTTTTGATTGTTAAAACTGACACCTGACATTTCTTGGAAGGCTCTAATTATAGCTCTTTCGGCTGGAACGTCTAGACTCAACTTTGAATTCTTCAAAATGCTATTCAGATTATTAACAAACTCTCTTTCTGTCTTGCTGTCTATCCTTAGCTTTTGAACCTCTGGATTACTTGTTGTAGATATAAACTTCCTAGCCGCAGCAAAGCTAGACCCTTTGCTTGTCATCTTTTTAACTTCATCTATTTCAATTTCTCCCAAGAATTTAACTTTTTGTTCTTCGTCTTCAAAACTATTTAGGTCACTATCTTGAATGGTGGCCAATTTCCTTAAAGAATCATATTCACCAGATGATTTCAATGACTCCCTCATATCTCTTTGCTTATCTTTTGTCATATCATCATATTTATTTTTGAAGCTCTTGTTAGACATTGTTTTGACAAGTTCTGGCATAATTAAATCCATTGAACCTTTATCAATATTTTCTATTTTTATTGTTCCGCTAACGACGCCTTTAACTATTTTTGTCTTAGCCCCATCAACCCTGTCTTGATAAGCTTTATCTGATTCATTGTCTTTCTTTCCATCGTTTAAGTCAGAAAAGTCCCTGGTTAATTTTTGATAATCGTTATTCAAAGATGAATCAAGTTGATTCATCACTCTGTTGTCACCACCAAAAGATTTTTTAATTTCGTCTCTTTTAACCTCAGCATCTTCTTGGCTTAATTTTCCTTTTTCCATTAACAACATAGCGGCGGCTGACCTTTCATGACTTGATATTCCATAATCATTCATTTTCTGCTTAAGGACGTCAGACTTCTCCTCTTTTAAAGCTTCCTTGTGTTTATTTATTTGAGAGCTATTAAAATTAGACGATAAATCTAAAGCGTCCTTGCCAGCATTTTTAAGTTTTTTTCTACCCATCATCCCAAGCCCTCCAGCAGCAGATCCAGCTAAAGTTCCACCTAAAAGACTACCACCAACCCCACCAAAAACAGTTCCGGCAGCAATACCTAAAACCATAGGGGCTAACCTACCAACATTTTCTGCCCTTTTTCTTTTTCTAGTAAGATCCTCCTCGTCTTCCTTAATTTCATCTGAAATGTCATCCTCTTTATCTTTATTTTTATCAATATCTTGATTTTTAGCAATTATCATCTTTTCTGCACTGTCAATGTCTTTATCTATTTCGGCTTTAACAACATTAACATCTGAAACGTTCTTTCCTGTGGCCCTGTTATAGTTAGAGATTACACTAGATTCTACATCTTGAACTTTCTTGTCATAATCTTGATTTACCTTATCTTTTTCAGCTTTTAAGTCGTTAATCTTATTAAAGTTGACAACTCCATTAACTGGATTATTTCTCTCTTCTTCTATTTGTTTGTCAATATCACCTAAAGCTAGGCTTCTTTCATTATTTAAATCATTAACCTTACCATCCATCATTTTAACCTCCCCTTGAACATTTAAAAGAATTTCTTTATCATCGCTTAATTTTTCAGCTTCTTTATTAAGAGTAGATGTTTGCTCTTGTAAAGATTTCTTAGTTTCCTGTTTTTTAGCTATAGCGTCTTCCTGTCTTTTAAGTTGAGAGTTCGAAACACCGAATACTTTTTTTGCTAAATCACCAGCTCCTCCGGCAACTGCTTGAACAGGCTTAGCAACAGCCCTCTTAATTTTTGCTTCACCCTTCATTAACATGCCGG
>CAZJVL010000071.1:0-2229 GCA_964549875.1 uncultured Candidatus Saccharibacteria bacterium | reverse complement strand
TTAGTACTACTAACAAAATCAGACATTATCTCTTTTACGCTCTTTTCAGTGATTGAGGCTCCTTTAAGCTCATGAACAGCAATAATTTTATTTAATAAACCTTCCAACTCGCGAATATTATTTTGAACACTTTCAGCCATCATGGTTAAAATTTCCGGACTTAAAGGAAAACCCTTTTCTTCGGCGCGTCTTTCTAGAATTGCAATTTTTGTTTCGGTATCGGGTTTGCCAACATCAGCAACCATCCCTGATTCAAAACGAGAAATTAATCTTGCCTCAATTGCTGGTAATGATTTGGGGGGGCGGTCAGAGGTTAAAACTACTTGTTTATCGGCTTGCTGTAATTCATTAAAGGTGTGAAAAAATTCCTGTTGAGTACCATCTTTACCACCCATAAACTGAACGTCATCAACTAAAAGAAGGTCAACATTTCTGTATAAATTTTTAAAATCTTTACCTTTTCCAGAATGAACCGCCTGAATATAATCATTTGTGAACTGCTCAGAAGTGGTATATAAAACTCGGTGATTGCTTTTACTGGCAACCTCATTTCCAATTGCTTGAAGGAGATGAGTTTTTCCTAAACCAACCCCGCCATAAATAAATAGAGGATTATAAGCTTTACCTAAATTGTTAACTACTGCCTGACAAGCGGCATAAGCTAATTCGTTATTTTTACCCACAATAAACTTTTCAAAAATATATTTAGGATTAAGTCCAGATCGGGGACGGTCGCTATTCCCCTTGTTTGTTGGTAGTGGGGAAAAATTAGGTTGGATTTTAACAGTTTCAGTGTTTGATTTAGAGGAATTTTTTTCTGTTGCTGGCCTTAATTCTACGCGATAAGAGACTTCCATCTTTTCTTTCAAGACATTTTCTAAGGCGGCAACAATACTATGGTGATATTTTTCCTCTAACCACTTTTTAATAAAAGCGTTAGGAACACCAACAACAACCTTGTTCCCCTCTAAAGAGTGGATGAAGGTATTTTTAAACCAGGTAATAAAATTAGCTCGAGATAGGCCAACCTCAACTTCGCCTAAAACGGACTGCCAAATCTGTTCGTATGACATAAAGGGGCAAATAAGAATATGCCTTCATTATATTTAATAAAAAGCTTTCTAACAAGCTAAAAAATGTTTACAAGGTGTGGGTAAGTTGTGAATAATAATTTAAAAGACCGGGAGGTTAAAGCATTGACCGTTAAAAATAAAAATGATAGAGTGAATTAGACTTTAAACGGAAAAATACACATTTTTTATGCCGAAAAGAACCTATCAACCGAATAAAAAACGAGCTAGCACAAAACATGGTTTTATGAGTAGAATGGAAACCAAAGATGGGCGTGCTGTTTTGAAGCGTCGACGAGACAAGGGGCGAGAATCTTTGACTAAATAATGATAGTCAAAAATAGGGATGTTACCCGCAAAAAATCGATTAACCAAAGATCGGGAATTCAATTCCATTTTCAAAGAGGGCCGCTCTTTTTATAGCGGTCCTTTAGGGTTGAAATATTTAAACAATAATTTAGGGTTTAACCGGTTTGGCATTTTAGTTGGTACTAAAGTGAGTAAATTAGCAGTTAAACGCAATCTTTATAAACGGCGTTTGCGAGCAGTAATTACCGGAGAAAATAAACATTTAAAACAAGGCTTTGATTTAGTGGTTATTACCAAACCTGAGATTAAAGAATTATCTTATTCTGATTTAATTCAATCTTTAAGTAATTTATTTAAAAAAAGTGGTTTAAAATAAAGGACCAACTTAAAACCAATCTTAAAACATATGTTCGGCAATTTTTTTCAACTCGTTTTTTATCAGCCAGTCCTTAATTTATTACTTTTCTTATACGGTCAGATTGGTGATTTAGGGATAGCGATTATTTTACTAACCCTTATAATCAAATTAATTTTTTGGCCTTTATCGCAAAAGTCAACAAAATCTCAGTTAGCAATGCAAGGGATTCAAGCGGAATTAAACGACTTAAAAAAGAAATACGCTGATAACAAGGAAGCTTTAGGGAAAGCCACAATAGAATTATATAAGAAACATAAAATAAACCCCCTTTCTTCTTGCTTGCCATTATTAATTCAACTCCCTTTTATCTACGCAATTTTTAGAACTTTGCGGGTTGGTTTAAGTGAGGATTTGGATTTAGTTTATTCCTTTATTAACCCAGTTACCACGATTAGCACTATTTCTTTTGGGGTGGATTTGGGTCAGCGAGTA
>CAZJVL010000070.1:0-2316 GCA_964549875.1 uncultured Candidatus Saccharibacteria bacterium | reverse complement strand
TTAAAAAAACTGAAAAGGCTGTAGAAAAACCTTGTACAACCGTTATAAATAACTACTACGGTTATGACAAAAAGGAAAGCCAAAAAACTGTAAAAGAAGCCGTTCAACCAAAAGTTTCTTCTTCAACCTCAAGCTTTCGTAAAGAAGTTAAAACTTCTGAAGGAATGAGACTTTTTGAAGGAGAAAAAGGAAGAATGGAATATGAAGAATGGTTAAATACTTTTGAAAAATCTGGCGGAAATACTGAAGATTGTGAAGAGACGCAGATTTCTCACAAAGTCGGAGACTTTTATAAAGAAGCTCCTTATAAAGGAGGAATAAGAGTTTTCCGGGGAGAAGAAGGTAGAATAGAGTATGAAGAATACTTAAATGGTGAAGAATCTACAAAATCTTACTCTTCAAATTCAGAATCTTCTGACACAGGATTTCGTAAAGAAGTTAAAACTTCTGAAGGAAATAGGGTATTCACTTCTGAGTCCGAATATAATGCTTGGGTTCGAAAGGTGAGAGGTGGTAGATAAATTGTTTTTAATTTTAAAATTTAAAAGCTCCCAGATTTGGGGGCTTTTTTAACATATTGACAGAGTGATTAAATTATGCTATATTTTATTTAGTAATGAATATTCACAACTAAATAAAAATATTTAAAAATGAAGGCAAAAAAGTTCTTTTTATTGCTAATAGTGGCACTGGGTTTGCTTTTTGCCAGTTGTGCTACTCAAATGGTGCCGGTATATAATGCCGAAGGTCAGCAAATTGGATATACAGAACGGCCTAGAAGAGTGTCTGTGTCGGTTTATGGTTATGGGGGACAGATGTACAACAGAGGGTACTATAATCAATATCAGTACCAATATCAACAAAGACCTGTTTATCAATATTATCCGCAACAACAGCCATATTATTATCCACAACAAAGACCTATTTATAGATATTATTAAATAGTAAACAACCCTTAAAAGGGTTGTTTTTATATGATATAATTTTTATATAAACTTATAAATATTCACACTTAAAACTATGGAAAAATCCCCAAAAACAAATAAGCCAATAGAGCAAAAATCAGAAGCAGATCCAAAAAAAATAAATGCTGCCAAGGCAGCCTTCAAATGGTTGAAAGACAATTGGAAGAAATCGACCATATTAGGAGTTGGAGCTATGATGGCAGCGCCTAGCATTGCTCAAAATGAAGCAGATGTTAATAAGCAAGTTGGAGAAGAGATTGCAAGTAGTGAAAAAAATAAAAACTCTTACACAATTGCAGGGGGGCATGTTTTAGAAAAAAAACAAAAGAAAGGTGAAATAAAAGAAGATTATCAAGCTACGGTAGAGGATTTTATAGAAAAAGAAAAAGTGGAAGAAAAAAAGAATAATCCTTTACCGGGAATTCTGATAGAAGGTTCTGGAGAAAGTTTTAGGGTGGAGATTCCCACAAAAGAAGGGAATAGATTGTTCGCTGGAATAAAAGGAGAAAAAGAATATAAAGAATGGTTGAGTAATTTTGAAAAGAGTGGAGGTAAAATAAACACAGAAAAAAATAAGGAAGAAAATATTCAAGAAAAAGTAGAAGTAGTTGAGCAAGTTAAAAACAATAAAGAACAAGCTGTGGTGAAAAATTCGGAAAAAGATAAAGATTTTTATGCTGAAATTCCTACGAGCCAAGGAATTAGAACTTTTAAAGGAGCGAAAGGTAAAAAAGATTTTGAAGCTTTTAATGCTAGGAGAAATAATAATATGAGAATGAAATAATTTATTCACACTTAAAACTATGGAAAAATCTCCAAAAACAAATAAGCCTATAGAGCAAAAATCAGAAGCAGATCCAAAAAAAATAAATGCTGCCAAAGCAGCCTTCAAATGGTTGAAAGACAATTGGAAGAAATCGACCATATTAGGAGTTGGAGCTATGATGGCAGCGCCTAGCATTGCTCAAAATGAAGCAGATGTTAATAAGCAAGTTGGAGAAGAGATTGCGAGGGTTGACAATAAGACAGAAATAAAAATAGACACTATACAAGAGAATGGGCAGACTTATATACTAAAAAAACAAGAATTTTATGGAGAAAAGATTAATGATAAGGAGTTGGAAAATTCAACTACTTCTTTAGAAGAAATTAAAGAAAAATATATTAAAAGAGAGATTCGGGCTTACGAACCAGTAATTATTAACTCAAGATTTAAAGAATTAAGAGAAAAAGATTTTGCTGATTTTACAACAGAAGAGTTTGTCCAATATGGGGAGAAGATTATAAAAGTAAGACTTTTTAAGGAAGGGAAAGGAAAAGCGTTGATCAAATATATTAAAAAAGCTTTTGG
>CAZJVL010000069.1:0-2390 GCA_964549875.1 uncultured Candidatus Saccharibacteria bacterium | reverse complement strand
TAAGATTGCTTAAATCTCCGGCAAAACTGAAATTTTATCTAATCAATTCTTTCCGCGGAAACATTGGCAGCGGTTTTTTATTAAGGGCAATATGTTTTTGAATTTCGGCACTGGTTTGAGGCAATATCGGTTCTAACATTTTTGCAATGGTTGAAAGCTCCCTGACATATTGAATTATTAATTTTCTGGCTTTTTCAATATCTTTTTTAGCGACTTTAAAAGCTTCATCTTTATTGATAGATTTATCTAAATCTGCTATCTGCTTCCAGATAAAATCACAAGCTAAATCTATTCTAAAAGATTCTAAATTCTTATGCCATTCTCGCGGCAAATTATCTGGTAAAATATCAACTGGTTTTAAAAGATATTTTTCTGCCATCATTAAAACACGGGAAACGACATTGCCTAAGCCATTAACTAAATTGCCATTATATGCCTCAAAGAATGATTCATCGCTAACCGGGGAGCCATCCCAAGGATGAATATGGCGAAGAACATAATAACGAAAGGCATCGGTGCCGTAATGAGCAATAAGCTCCCTCGGGTCTATAATATTGCCTAATGTTTTTGACATTTTGATACCGCCGGCGCCGGTAACAAAACCATTGATTACTATTTGATAACTATTGGGCAAACCTGCGGCCATCAATATCGCTTGCCACATTGCCGCTTGCTGCCTTAAATTATCCTGACCACAATACTGTGTTGGCGTGTCATTAACCCAAAATTTTTTAAATTGAGAAAGGTTATCCGGCCAGCCAAGGGTAGTAATATAATTTGCCAAAGCATCAAACCAAACATACATTACATGATTATCGTCTCCGGGAACCGGCACCCCCCAAGGCATTTTCTTCTTTAAACGAGAAATGGAAAAATCACGCAACCCTTGAGAAACAAATGATATAATTTCTTTCATTCTTGATTCTGGAAGCACAAAATCCGGCCGTGAAGAATATAAATTTAACAATTTTTTTTGAAAAGCGGAAAATTTAAAAAAATAATTTTCCTCATTAATTTCAATAATATCTAAATTGGGATGCTCGGGGCATTTATTATCCACTAATTCTGAATCAGTTTTTTCAAGCTCGCAGCCGACACAATATTTGGTTTTATAATTTGCTTTGTAGATAAATCCTTTTTGGAAAACAATTTGCCATAACTTTTGGGCGCCGGCAATATGACGAGGATCTGTAGTACGAATAAAATGCGCTTCTTCTAAAATATTAATCTCCTTTAATAAATCTTTAAATTTTTGGGCGTTTATAGCTACATAATCCTCAACTCTTACGTTCTCTTTTATTGCCGCATTCCATATTTTTTGACCATGCTCATCAGTCCCAGTATTAAAAAAAACATCAAAGCCGAGCATTTTTTTGTATCTAGCAATAACATCAGCGCGGACAAATTCCAAAGCATGGCCAAGATGAGGGCTGGCGTTCACATAAGGCAAGGTCGTCGTGATGTAAAAACTTTTTCCCATTATAAAATATTACAATTTACGATAATAGCGGAGGGTAGAGGATTCGAACCTCTAAGGGCTTTCGCCCACCGCTTTTCGAGAGCGGCGCAATGCCATTCTGCCAACCCTCCATTATTAAATTGCTAAATTGTTAAATTGTTAATCTTTAAATATTATTTTTTTAATTTTTTCAGTTATTAAGAATGGGTCTTGATGCTGAAAAACATTTCGGCCCACAGCAATACCAATCGCCCCTGCTTTGATCACTGATTCTATTATCTTTAAAATTTCATCATCTTCTAATTTTGGCCCGCCTGATAAAACAACTTTTGTCTTTCCAGCTGCTTGAACCGCTTTTCTAAAAAATTGTTCAGATCCCGGATACTTGATTTTTATTATATCAGCTCCTAATTCTAACCCTATTCGGGCGGCATAAATTATTAACTTCGGATCGTACTCATTTTCAATAGAAGCACCCCTTAAATAAACCCAGGCTATTGCCGCCATATTTAGTTGATGGGCTCTTTCTTGAATCCGGCCAAACTCTTCAAGCATCCTGGCTTCTTGCCCGCTGCCTAAGTAAATAGTATAACCCACTGCTTTGGCTCCTAATTTTTTAGCGTAATCAACTGAGCAATTAAGAGGAGCATAGGGTTCAGCAACCTGAGAAATATTGGTTTTACCATTGATTTTTAATATTAAAGGAATATCTTTTTGATAATGGCTGCCAAAATAATATTTCTCCGCAATCCCTTTTTGTAAAATAATTCCAGTGTAGCCCCCTTTAACAGCTAAATCTAAAATATATTCTGGCTCTATGCTTTTTCCTATTAAAACTTCAGGGCCAAGCTCAATTCCATGATCATAAGCCAAAAACATAGCTTTATCATTTTTTAAAAATGGTTGTATTAATTTGTTGTTCATAATTTTA
>CAZJVL010000068.1:0-2492 GCA_964549875.1 uncultured Candidatus Saccharibacteria bacterium | reverse complement strand
TACTAGATGTGATTAATCTGTATACTGTATACTGTATTCTGTATTCTGTATAAATCAATTTTTAATTTACAATTTACAATTTTCAATCAATTTTCAATTTTTAATTTTAAAATAAATCCTTGATTCATAATTCATAATTCTTAATTCTAATTTTGCCTTTTGAGTTTTGAGATTTGAGTTTCATTGCAGTTCTTCTTCTATTTCTTTCTTGCTTTTATTATTGCTAGCTAAATACTTGTATTTTTCCTCAATTTTTTCCGCTTCTTTAATTTTATCTCTTAATTCCTGAGGAATTTCTTTTAAAACTTTACTAAGCTTTTTTGAATCAATACCTAAAATTTCTTCCCATTTATCTAGGGGTTCTAAAATTTCTTTGAGCTTTTTAATATTATAAGAAACTTTATTATAACTCGTGCGGCAAAAATATCCATTTTCTCCAAAAACACGCTTTAATCCTTTTTGCTCGCAATAAACATCAATTAAATTCTTTAAATTTGTTAATTCTGCATCCAATTTATCTTTTTCTGCCTTTACATTAAAATACTGATCTATTTTTTCTTTTATATTAATACCATTAATATTATTTTCCGCTTCGTTAGCATCAAGATGCTTCCAGATGGGACAAATATGACGATAACCACACCAGCCGCATAAAACTGACGGCCGTGGCTCAAAACTATCCTTCTCTATTTGATGGATTAAATCAATAACCTTATTTTTGCTTTGCTCTAGTTGATCTATGGTTCTTTTGGTTTCCACTTTTTCGTTGAATTTAAGAAAATATAAACTGAGACGCAATTTTTCTATATTAATCATCGGCCACCGGCTTTTTAAGCCAATGGCGTAAAGCGAAAGCTGGTCATTTTTATCTACATCATCTTGGGAAGGAATACGTTTTCCAGTTTTGTAATCTATAATCTCTATCGTTCCATCTGGCAATTTATCTATGCGGTCAATAATGCCGGTTAAAAGATGTTTTCCGTTTTGTTTATCCGGATTCTCATCAATAGTAACTTCAAACTTCGTCTCTAAATCCAAAATTGAAGTTTGCTGAGGAATATTCATCTTATAATACTCTTCTAAAATTCTCAGCCCTTCTTTAAAATAAGAATTTTCTTCTTCAGGGTCTTGCCATTCAAAACCTTCAGTTTTTTTGGGCCAATGTTCTTTATAATAATCAAGCAAAGCATCCAGAGTAGGGAAAAAAGGATCTTTCTGATAAAACCATTTTAAAACTTTATGGATATAAGTGCCAAAAACAGCCTCTTTGCTTTTCGGCTCTTTTATTTTATCTATTTGAGAAAATTTATATTTTAGAGGGCACTGTTTAAAATTTTCCAAACTGGAATAACTTATTCTCATAAAAATCAACGAATAACGAATTTAATACGAATATACGGATAAGCTTATACAAATAAAGTTTACCATATATTTGTTTGATTTTCTATATTTGCTCCTGCGCCATAAAAAGGATTGAGCTTGGTCGGTATTTATCTTTGTTTTGTGTGGTAATTGATATATTAAATAATTGTTGATATAATACTGTTATGCACTTTCAAAATTAAATAAAAAAAGAGGAGGGGATTGAAATGGAAGAACAGATGAAATTGTTTGAAACGACGTTTGATATAAAAGCTAAAGCTAAAAAACGCTGGCCATTTATGTTTCACTTAACAATAATTGAGCCCGATAACGAATTTCATATTTGGCAAGGCGGATATTCATTAGCTCAAGCTAAAAAAATTGCTGCGAAAAAGTATAATAGAATAAGAGGGTTTTCTAAAGGAAACTTCGTTAAATTTAGCGAAGATTATGAAGAATATAAAAAGAGGTGAGAAGAAATGAAAGGAGAATTTACTGGATGGTTTGATTTGAACACTGGAGAAATCAATTGTTATATTTCTTATTGTTGTAATAATAATGAAGAGGAACTAATGAAAGAGTTAAACAAAGATTTCAAAAAATGGTGGAAAAATGAATTTGAAAATCAAAAAACCCAAGAACAAGAAAAAGAAGAAGAAAAAGAAGAAAAAGAAAGCAGCGGTCATTTTAAACGTTATGAAATTAAACGTTGCGAAGTTTATGTAAATCCCAAAAAAGAAAAAAAGATAACCGTTATTAAACAAGGGAGAGGATATAACGAATAAATTAATTAAACACCGGCAAGGATTATTCCAAGCCGGTTTTTTATTTACCCTATTGAATAATCGCTTTGCGAATTCAACAGGGTTTACGATTTTAATCTACGACCACTATGAAACTCCCGATGAATTTCACGAAGTTTTTTATTAGTAACATGGGCATAAATTTGAGTAGCGGCAATATTTTTATGGCCTAAAAACTCCTGAAGAATCCTTATATCTACTCCTTGGGCTAAAAGGTCAGTGCTGAAAGAATGTCTTAAAACATGGGGGGTTGTATTTAAAGGCAAGCCAGCCATAACAACATACTTTTTCATTGATTTTTCAATAGAGCGATTAGTTAGCCTTTTA
>CAZJVL010000067.1:0-2539 GCA_964549875.1 uncultured Candidatus Saccharibacteria bacterium | reverse complement strand
TTTACAAAAAAGAATATCAAATGTTTTTCTGCTTTTTTATCTCTTTTTCTGCAACACTTTGAATAGCTGAAGAAACAGCTGATAAGGTTTCATCAACCGTAGGTGGTCGTCTTTCTTGAAACGGAACGCCCAAAAAAGTTGCTATTTTGGCTCCAAGAGTTTTTTCTGGAATTATCTGTCGCCCCATTATTCTGATAGTTGACGAGCTACCTGGATTAAGCGGAACAATTTCGCCGTTGCTAAATACAAAAGCTAAATGATATGAATATCCGCCACCATTTCTTGAATCATTGTAAGCTACCGATAACTCAATTTCCTTGATTTGATTCAAATCATACTCTTTACTATTTTGCCCTGTTATCCCTTTTTGTAAAAAAACAAGTTTGTTTGTCGATTTATCGAGTTTGACCATAGTGCTTTTCGTGGCAAGGACGACAAAACCGCCGAACAAAATCCCCACAAAACCTGACCACAAAGGAAGTTGATTAGCAAAAAGGTTTGGTTTAAGAATCACTGCAATACCAGCAAGCAGAAATACTATTCCCATAAAATAGGCATCAATATTTCTATCTTTAAGAATCATTAAACCTGAAGTTTCTTTGGCTATCTTCATAAATTTGCAAAATTGGCAGTGAAAAAATTTATTATTGCTCAAGAAATTTATTAAATTCATCAAAAAGAGAGCCTGTACAATTTTCTCCTGTAGCAACTTTTTCAATAGTTCTTTCGGAAGCGTCATACTTACAAGTCATTTGTTTGTTCAAAAGCGTGTCCGGGGCATCCTCTGTTTTTAGAAACCAAAACTTCACTACGCATAAAGATATTACTTCTCAACTACTTTAATACTCCACCGCCACATCAAAAATCAAAAAATGTACACTGAGGTACCTTTCGTAAAGCAAAAAATGTCGCCAATAAAAAAGTGCTTCCAAGTTTGGCTGCCAAAAATCATTAACGTTGGGAGCTTCAATTGAATATTTGATAAAATAGTATTATACTGAAATCAAAGGCCAATTTAAATAATTTTAAAAAATTAAGGAGTAAAAATTTATGAACTGGAAAATTTTAACAGGCATTGTAACAATTTTGATTATCATAATTATCGGCGGTATCTTTGTCTTCCACGAAGGAATAATTACTTTGCCTGAATCAAAACCTAATCTTTCAGATATAAAAAATGTTGTGGATGCCAATAATCAATTTGCTTTAGATTATTATTCTAAATTGAAAACTAAGAATGAAGGCAATATATTCTTTTCCCCGTTTAGTATCTCCAGCGCTTTTATAATGGTTTATGAAGGAGCAAAAAACGAAACAGCCGAAGAAATACGGTCAGTATTTTACTTTCCAGAAGACAGTAATTTAAGACGAGCTGAGTATACATCTATTTTTAATGAATTAAGTAAGAGGGATAAAAAATATACAATTAGCATCACTAATGCTCTTTGGGCTCAACAAGATTATCAGTTTTCAAAAGATTATTTTGAAAATGTAGAAAAATATTATGGCGGAAAAGTCACAAATCTTGATTTCAAAAAAGATGCTGAAGGATCACGGATAACGATAAATAGTTGGGTAGAAAATCAAACAAACGGCAAAATCAAGGGTCTGATCCCCTCGGGAGTTATAAAAACGATGACAAAATTAGTATTAACAAATGCCATTTACTTTAAGGGGGAATGGGTAAAACAATTTAATAAAAACGATACAAAAGAAGAAAATTTTAGAACAAGTAATGGTGAAACTGTTAAGGTGCAAATGATGCGGCAAACAGATGAAGATGCAATTTTCAATTATGCCGAAAACAGCAATCTCCAAATACTTGAAATGCCGTATGCCGGAAACGAACTATCTATTTTGTTTTTGCTTCCGAAGAAAGATAATTTAACAAAATTAGAAAGTAGACTTAGCACAAAAAATATATCAGAATGGAAGAAAGATCTAGAGGAACAAAGAGTCAAAGTGTATATCCCAAAATTTAAATTTGAAACAAAATATCTCATGGCTGACGACCTTAAAGAAATGGGTGTATCACTTGCCTTTTCGAATTTGGCAGATTTTTCTGGAATGACGGCATCAGGTAAAAAAGATCTCGAAATTGACGAAGCAATTCATCAAGCATTTGTCGAAGTAAACGAAGAAGGCACTGAAGCTGCTGCCGCTACTGCAGTTATTGCGAGACCGTATGGCGGAGATGGTCCTCAAATAAGACCGAAGATTCCAATATTCCGAGCAGACCACCCTTTTATATTTTTGATTCAACAAAAAAGCACTGGCAATATTTTGTTTATGGGCAGAGTTGTTAATCCGAATCTGTAGAGTTGGATATATTATTCTGGAGTTTTTTCGACGGGTTCATTACTTTTTTGTATTATTATTATCCGCTTTAAAGTATCAGTTGCCAAGAAAACATAGCGCCCTCTATTTCTCTCAAAATTTTGAACGATAATTGTTCTATTGAATAATCTCGTTAGAAAATAAAAAATTACTATTCCTCCGAATAAAGTTAAAATAATTGTGGTTGCTTCTAAAAATGTTA
>CAZJVL010000066.1:0-2598 GCA_964549875.1 uncultured Candidatus Saccharibacteria bacterium | reverse complement strand
CCCCAGTAGTAGAACGCTTTGCGTCCACTACGGGGCAAGCAATTTTCAATCAATTTTCAATTTACAATTTTTAAACTGTTTGGAATTTGGAATTTGTAATTTGGGATTTGTTTAGAGTTTAGAGTTTAGGATTTAGAATTTAACGTTCTCTTTGGATTCTTGATCCTTAATTCATAATTCATAATTCATACTTCTTGACTCTTGATTCTTGATTCTTGATTCTAATTTTGATCCTTCGGCTTCGCTCAGGATACAGCTACACCCAGTCCCTTTGACAAAATCAAAAGGGATGGACTACGCTGTCAGTTTACCTTTCTTTGGCTATTTTGTCAAAATTTTCCAATTTTATCATTTTTATCTTTTGACTCTTTCTTGCTTTAAACTCAAAAGAATGGTTTTTTAAACTTTTCTCGCTAATGATGATTCTAAATGGCAAGCCCAAGAGATCAGCGGCAACTAATTTTTCGCCGCTGGAAATATTTTCCCGGTCATCATAAAAAACTTCAAAACCATTTTTTATCATCTTTTCATAAAATAACTCTGTCTGCCTTTTTATCATTTTATCTTCTTTTTTTGCCCCTTTGGACAATCCTATTAAATGATATTTAAAAGGAGCAACTTCTTGAGGCCAAATAATGCCTTTGGCATCGTGATTTGCTTCCACAATTACCCCTAAAAGACGGCTAATTCCTATACCATAACAACCCATCATTACATTTTTGCTTTCTCCATTTTTATCTCTAAACTTTAGATCAAAAGCTTGAGAATACTTGTCTTTTAATTTGAAGATATTACCAACTTCACAACCCCTTAATTCTTCTAAGGGGCCGCCGCATTGAGGACATTTTTTAGGATTCTTAATGATTTCTTTATTCCGATACAATTTGCAGGAAGGACAGTGATAAAAAAGATCTTCGCCTGCCGGAGTAATTACCTGAAACTCATGCGAAAAACGGGAAAAAGTGCCTCCTCCTGACTCAACAATTAAAGTTTTCAATCCGCATCTTTTAAAAACTCTCTGATAGGCTTTTTTCACTCGGTTGTAATATTTTTCCAAATCTCGCTCATCTTGGTGAAAACTATACAAATCCTTCATAATAAACTCTCTCCCTCTTAATATCCCTGATTTAGAGCGTGGTTCATCGCGGAATTTATCAGAAATGTGAAATAAATATAACGGCAAATCTTTATAAGAATGAATAAAGTTTTTAACCATCGGCGTTATTACTTCCTCATGAGTCGGTGACAAAGCAAACCAGTTTCCGTATTGGGATTGAACCTTAAATAAGGCGTTGAATGTATCCCAGCGTCCGGTCTGCTCCCAGTTTCTCCGCGGATTTAGAAGCGCCATTAAAACTTCCTGTCCGCCGATAGCCTCCATTTCTTCTCTAACAATCTGCTCAATTTTTCTGATGACTTTAAAACCTAAAGGCAAAAAATTGTATACTCCGGCCGTGAGTTTTTCTATAAAATTAGCTTTGGTTAATAAAATAGCGCTGATCGCCACTTCATCCCGAGACACTTCTTTTCTTGTTTTAAAATAAAATTTTGAAGCTTTCATAAATTAATTATTAAGAATAAAAAAATTAATGTCTTTAATAGTAACTACAAAAAGCAAAATAATCAACAGAGAGAAGCAAATATTATTAATTAAGAGCTCTGTTTTTTGAGCAATCGGGCGTTGCCTTATTTTTTCAATCGCCAAAAAAAGGATTCTGCCGCCGTCAACCGCTGGTATCGGTAACAAATTGAAAAAAGCAAAGCCAAAAGAAATAAGCCCTAAAATATAGAGGCCATAATTCCAGCCCCATTGAAAACCCTTAGTAGTCACCGCCATAATACCGACTGGCCCTGATAAACCTTCAAGATTGCCCTCTTTAAAAAGATTAACCAAAACTTTGTCTAAACCAGTGATTGTTTCTTGAGCTAAAGTCCCTAACAAAAAAATGGCCTGTTTTGGAGATTCTAAAGCAGAGTACTTTAAACTCCCCTCCTCAGTTAAAACAACGCCTAAATATCCATCTGCTGCTTTCTCGGCATCTCTTAAAACAACTTCAATTTCCACCTCATTGCCCTCCCTTTCAACAACTAATTGAATTTTTTCTCCTTCTAATTCAGCTGTCTTCTCCTGCACATCTTGAATCTTAGTTACAGAATAATAATCATCTAAATGTTTAATTGCTAAAATCGCATCGCCTTTTTGGAGACCGGCGGAAAATGCTGGTGAATTCTCTAATACTTCTTGGATAACTACCTGAGACACTGCCTTTTCCTGATAAGATAAAGGCAGGGCGAAAACCGGCATTCCGACATTAAAGAGAGCTGTAAAAATCAAAAAAGCAACTGCTAAATTAGCAAGGACGCCGCTAATTAAAATAGAAGCCCTCTTGCCTGCTGGTTGAGCGGCAAAACTATTTTCCCCGCCATACTCCAAAATTTTGGTAAATCCTCCAAAAGGAATTGCGTTAATAGAATAAACAACTCCATTCTTTTTAAAACTGAAAAGCCGGGGCGGATAGCCAATACCAAATTCTTCCACGGCAACATTGTGCTTTCTCGCCATAATAAAATGGCCTAATTCATGAAGGAAAATAATAA
>CAZJVL010000065.1:0-2615 GCA_964549875.1 uncultured Candidatus Saccharibacteria bacterium | reverse complement strand
TTATTGAATTATTATCAAGGACGTCGTATACCATTATGTTTTCAATATTTTCTTTGTTTATTTCGTCTGTTTTAACAGTCACTAACGATATCGAATGATTATAAGATAAATACTTTAAAAAAGTAAAAATTAATCTTGCTCCTCCATCATTCGGAGGAAAAATCTGAATACTTGAAATATTTAATAATTTCATTATTAAGCTAATAATTTTTTATATTGTTTAATCGTTAAAATAGCGATATTGTCCCAACTAAAATTGATCGCATTTATTTTAGAATCTTTTTCTAACTTTTTTATAAAATTCTTGCTTTTTAAAACTTTAATTATCTTGCTCGCCATTTCTTCAGAATTATCAGAAGGAACAACACAATTTTTATCTAAAACAAGATTCGGTAATCCACCAGTATTTGTTACTATCAGAGGCTTACCAAAAGATAAAGCGATATTACCTGGACCACTTTGAGACTCAAAATGACGATAAGGTAAAACAACAACATCTGCCGCAGTAAAAAAATATTTAACTTTATCTGTTGGTATATAGTCTAAAAAAAGCAAGACATCTTTTGTTATATCCAAATTATCAATAAGCAACTGATACTTGCCCCATTTTTCCCAGTTTTTTCCAGCAATTATAAGCTTTGAGTTTTTTATATTCTTCCTTACTAAGGAAAATGCTTTTATTAGCGTGTCTAGGCCTTTATACTCTCTGATTGATCCAAAAAAAAGAATAACTCTGCTATCTTTTTTTATGTTTAACTTATTCCTTGCTCTCTTTTTTGAAATTTTGATATCGGAATAAAAATTAAGTGTTCCATAAGGAATAATTATAATTTTTTTATTTTCAATTTTTAAATTTTTAATAAGATCTTTTTTATTATTCTTAGAATGAACAATTATTTTATTAGAAATTTTAAAAATTATCTTTGAGAAAACAAAATCTAAAAAATTGCTTTCGTGACTTAAAGTATTGTGGGCGGTGCAAACGATTTTTTTACCTCTTATTTTCGCAATAACAAGAATTGTAAAAAATATAGGAAATAAATAGTAAGTCCACCAATGAAAATGAAATATTTTGGCCTTAATTAAAAAGCCCGCTCTTATCCAAGAAAAGGGATTGTACCAAGTTAATATATCAAAAACTTTTAGATTTTTAATATCTTTTAATTTAAAAATCTCTGATTCTTCTTTCGTTGATCCGCCAGGATACAAAAATTCAGGATAGATTGACTTAAAATTAATAAAGTTAACTTTTGCTACCCCTGACATTGCTTTTGCCTGCTCAAAGCAATATTCGCTAATACCTTTTATGGGGGGAAGAGTTCCTAAAATTGTTATCTCCATAAATTATGAGATATGCTATTTTTCCAATTCCTCTTTCTTCATCTGATACAAAATTTCTTCCTGATTTTTTCTCATTCTTTTAAACATATCGGCCACTAAGGCAAGAAAGATTAAAAGGAAGCCAAAAAGGATTAAAACAATGCCGGTGAAAAGATACATTCTAACGGGAGTGGTTTTTTGGAGTATTAACCAGTAAATTAGCGAGCCAAGGGCCAGAATAAAGCCGGGCAGGCAAATGGCCATGCCGGGAATGCCAAAAAAAAGCAAGGGGCGGTAGTCTCGGAAAGTGCGCAGAATGATTTCCAAAGCCCGAAAGCCATACTTTAAAAGCGAGCCGGAAATGGCTGATTTTCGTTGGCTGTTTTTAAAATAGGTCACTTTTAAGGGAACTTCCACAATGTTCATCCCCTTCTCCAGCAAATCAATAAAAACCTCCTGCGTATAAGTAAACTGGCCAAAAAGATTAAGCCGCAGGGCGGCTTCCCGGGAATAGGCCCGAAAACCGCACTGGGTATCGGTGAAATTTTCTCCGGTTAAAAAATTAACCAGTTTGGTAAATTGGCGATTACCCCATAGTTTAGCCGGCGGAATATTGGCGGGAATTAAAGCCTTTTCCTTAAAACGGGTGGCGGTGGCCATTTGCGCTTGGCCGGAAAGAATCGGCGCGATTAAAAGAGGAATGTCTTTGGGGTTAAACTGGCCGTCGGCGTCAATATTAACAATAATATCGGCCCCCATTTTTAAAGCCTCATCAATACCCGTTTTAAAAGCGGCGCCCAGCCCCCGGTTTTTTTGGTGGCTGATCACTTTTGCCCCATTTTGGCGGGCAACGGCGGCGGTTTGGTCAGTGGAACCGTCATTTACCACCAAAACATCAATTTTGTCAATGCCTTTGATTTTTCGGGGAATTTTTCCCAAAACCTTGCCCAAACTTTTTTCTTCGTTAAAAGCGGGGATCAAGATAACCAGTTTCATAGGCCGCGGCCGATGCCGGTATAAATAATATGATGAGCCAAAATCTCTTCCTTTTCTAAGGCGTTGCGGCCGTCAACCACCACCTTAATCGTTTTGCTTTTAAAAAGAAGAGCCGGCAGATTTTGGACAATCTCCTTGTGGGCGGTGGCCAAAACAACGGCTTGGGCGTTTTTTAAGGCTTCTTTCAGGCTTTTTTCGCCGCGGGCAACAAAGGGGTCATAAACGGTTAAGTCGGCGCCCATTCCTTTTAAAATTGTCTCAATTTGCAAAGAAGGGCTTTCCCGCAAATCGCCCACTTC
>CAZJVL010000064.1:0-2616 GCA_964549875.1 uncultured Candidatus Saccharibacteria bacterium | reverse complement strand
TATAAAAAGTGTAAACCCTGTGGAATTCGCAAAGCGATTATTCAACAGGGTAAACCCTGTGGAATTCGCAAAGCGATTATTCAACAGGGTAAACCCTGTGGAATTCGCAAAGCGATTATTCAACAGGGTAAACAACGCTCGGAATTCTTACAAATTAAATTAAATCAAGAAAGAAATAACTGAGAGAATAATAAATAAAATACTCAAGATAATAGTAGAAATAAAAATGGTTTTTTCCAAGCCGCGGCGGGTTCCATAAAACTGGGAAGAAACTCCTCCTAAGATTCCCATGCCTTCGCCTCTTTGTTGAAGGAGGATAAGAATGATTAAAAGAATACCGACAATAATTTGAATAACAGTTAAAGTAAATTGACTCATAGTTAATGTATCTTTTGAATTAAAGAATTAAAAATACTAATAATAACCGAAGCGGCTAACCAAGTAAGAGGAAGTTGGATAATCAGCGATGAGGTAAATAAAGCAGCTGCTTTTAAAATAATAATATTGATTACTAAACTAAAAAGACCGAGAGTTATCCAGATAAGGGGAAGAAAAGCAAAGTGCAAAATCGGTTTCACTAAAAAGTTAAGCAAAGTGATAACTAAAGCTAATAAAATTAATTCAGCAAAACCTCCGTTAAAATAGAAATCGTTAAATAATTCATTAAAAAGTTTTTGGCAGAGTAAAACAGCTAAAGAGTTTAAAATGACACCCCAAAAAAGCTTCTTTAAAAAATTCATAAGAAAGGATGTTTAAAGTATACGGCAAAGAGCTTTAAAAGTCAAAGTTTTATCCTCGGTCAAGCTGAAAAATCACTTTCTAATTCCTAATAAAGGAAGCAAGCTTTGACCAGTCATTTCTGCGGGTATAGTTAAACCAAACAATTCTAAAATTGTGGGAGCAACATCAGCAAGCATTCCTCCGGCCCATCTTTCTATTTCGCTAATTTCAGATTCCCTCCGTGGCGAGGCAAACCGCCAGCGATTATCTATTAAATAGAAAGGAACTAATGAGGCATCGTGTTCAGTTTCCGTTTCGCCTGTTATTGGGTTCATCATTCTCTCCAAATTCCCGTGGTCAGCGGTAATAATGGTTGTATATTGTAGTTGCTGGCTTTTTGTGATCACTTTTCCAATTTCTTGGTCAATAATTCTCGCACACTCAATCCCGGCTTTGATATTGCCTGTATGGCCTATGAGATCAGGGCTGGCATAATTAACTAATATAAAATCGTAGATGTTTTCTTCAAAGGACTGAATTAAACGAGTGGTAATTTCTCTTGATTTTAAAGCCGGATAATCTTCTAAATGCAATGTTTTAACAGAAGGAATAATAACCCAATATTCCCCAGGAAATGGTTTTTCCCGAAGGCAATTAAAAAAATAGGTTACATGAGCGTATTTTTCCGTTTCTGCCAGATGAAGTTGTCTTTTCCCTGATTGAGAAAGAATTTGAGATAAACAAACAGATACTTTTTGCGGAGGAAATGCTACTTTGACGGGAAAATCTTTTCTATATTCAGTAAAGGTAGCTATTTTAAGCTCGGGAATACTTTTAGTGGGAAATTCTTTAAACTCAGGATTACAAAAGGCCTCGACTAATTGTCTCATTCTTTCTTCCCGAAAGTTGAAAAAAATTAAGCCATCTTTTTCCCTTATTAATCCCTGAAAATCTGGATTTGACGGGTCTTTGATTATTGCCGGGACAATAAATTCATCGGTAATGCCTTCTTTATAGCACTCGTCAATATAGGAAAGAGGATCCTTGATTTCTCTTCCTTTACCTGAAGTTAAAATATCGTAGCATTTAGCGGTCCGGTTAAAATTTCTGTCCCTATCCATCGCATAAAAACGTCCGCAAATGGTAGCGATTTTTCCAATGTTCCTCTTGCTTAAATCTTTTTGCAATTTAGCTATTAGCTCTTTGGCTTTTTTAGGGGGAGAATCCCGGCCGTCGGTAAAAATATGAAGGTTAACTTTTTCTAATTTTAAAGATTGAGCCAAATCTAAAAGAGCAATTAGATGGTCATAAGAGCTGTGAACAATGCCCTCGCCCAATAACCCTATTAAATGAAGAGTGCTATTATTTTGTTTGACATGATTGCATATTTCCAATAATGCAGGATTTTGAAAAAATGATCCATTGTCTATGCTTTGCGAGATACGAACTGTGTGTTGGTATATAATTTGACCGCTTCCCAGTGTTAAATGACCGACTTCGCTATTGCCGGCTTTATTAAATGGCAAACCTACGGCAATTCCGGATGCTTGTAGAGATAACATAGGATAATATTTTTTAATCTCGTCTATTTGAGGCGTACCTGCTCGATAAATAGCATTAGAAAAATTTTTTTCGCCTATTCCCCATCCATCTAAGATTATCAAACAAATTTTTGAACAAAGTCCAGGCATAGATACAATAATTTTAAATTTTTTAAACTATTTGTAATTTGTGATTTGTAATTTGTAATTTGTTTTGGATTTGTAATTTGTAATTTGTAATTTATTTGTAATTTATGGTTTTGAGTTTTGAGCTTTGAGCTTTGATCTTTGATCTTCTTGGTATTATACCTTGTTTTTTCTTTTTTGACAAAGGTAATGGTTTTTGCTATACTCA
>CAZJVL010000063.1:0-2660 GCA_964549875.1 uncultured Candidatus Saccharibacteria bacterium | reverse complement strand
TGAAATAAAAACCATCCCCAACATTATTAAAACGGCCATTGCAAAAAAAGCTATCATACTAGGCACTCGAGCAGTATTCACTGTAACCACGGTTTTTAAAATTTCTCGAGGAAAATCTATAACAATCCCGGCAAAAATTATTAAAGAGGTTCCATTACCAAGTTTCTGTTCTGTAATTAATTCTCCTATCCACATTAAAAGTACCGAGGCAGTAATAACAAGAACTAAGTTTCTAATTAAATCCAAGGGACCGGCAATACTTATTACTCCCTGCCGGGCTAATAAATTTAGAAATCCGTATCCCTGAAGAGCGGCTAAAGGCACTGTTAATAAACGGGAGTATTGAGTAAACTTTGCTCTTTCCTTTTCTGTCCCCTCGCGGAGAAGCTCTTTTAAACTCGGAAAAATCATCGTCAGTAATTGCATAATAATGGATGCCGTAATAAAAGGGCCAATACCCAACAAAGCAATAGAGATATTTTTAAAAGCGCCTCCAGTAAAAACATTAAAAAGACCAAGAGCCTGATTTGAGCTCAAGAATAATTGCAGTTGATTTTTATCTACATTCGGCAGCGGAATAGTCGCCATTATCCTGAAAACAACCAAAAGCAAAAAAATAATCAATACTTTTTTTCTTAAATCAGGCGTTCGCAATAAAGACAAAAGAGTTTTAAACATAAGTTTTTCTAATTTTTAATCTCAATTTTTCCTCCTGCTTTTTCTATTTGTTCTTTTACTTTTTGGGAAACTAAACAATTCTTAATCTGATAACTTTTTGATATGGGTGTTGCTCCTAAAATTTTGACCGGACGATGATAACTTTTAGCAGTTTTTATTAAATTAGCTTTCCTTAATTTCTGGGGAGTTATCACTCCTCCTTCAGGAAAAGATTCTGTAATATCTTTTAATTTTACAATGAACGGGGATTTTTTTAAAGTACTGAAATAAACCCCTCTTTTCTTGGGAAATTTGAGGACTGCTTCTCTTATCTGAGGTTTTATTTTAGCGCCGGCACGAGATTTTTGTCCTTTTATTCCTCTCCCAGAATAAGTTCCCTTTTTGCCGCCACGGCCAATCCTTTTTTTCTTTTTTTGAGATAGTTTATTAGCTGGTTTTTTCAGTTGATGAATTTGCATGATTATTTTTTTTAGAATCATTCTTTAAAGAAGGAGCCTTTAAAATAGAAAGAGCTAAAACTGTCGCCCGAGCATTGTTTATGGCGCTATTAGTGTTACCTAAAATTTTAGCGATGGCATTAGAAACGCCAGCCAGCTTTAACACTGTTCGCACCGCCCCGCCGGCAATGATTCCTTTTCCCTTTGGCGCCGGTTTTATAATCACTTTGGCGGCTTTATATTTTGCCATTATTTCATGTGGTATTGTTTCATTAACAATCGGCACTGTTATCAAGTTTTTTTTGGCCTTATTGCTTGCTTTTTGTATCGCCTGAGAAACATCCTGTCCTTTCTCAACACCGATACCAACTTGATGTTTTTCTTTATTGCCGACTGCCACTGTTGCTCGAAAACTTAATCTTTTACCTCCGGCAACTACCCGCGTCACTCGGGCAATATCTAAAACTACCTCTTCAAAATCTGCTTTATTAATATTAAATTGGGATTTTTTATTAAAAGCCATAAACTATTTTAAATGTTTAGAATATTAAGCCTGCCTTCCTCGCTCCTTCGGCCAACGCCTTAACTCTCCCCTGATACCTAAAACCCCCTCTGTCAAAAACTACCTTGGTAATTTTTTGATCCTTAGCTTTTTGAGCCATTAATTCGCCTACCTTTTGTGCTATTTCTATTTTGCTTTTGTTAATATTGTCGCCTTTGGCGGCTTGTCCTCGTTTGGTATGAGAGTAAATATCAAAATCAGAGGCTGAAACAAGAGTAGCTTTCTTTTCATCATCAATAATCTGCGCATAAATATGCTTATTAGATTTAAAAACACAAAATCGGGGCTTTTCTTTTGTTCCTGAAATTTTTACCCTTATTCTTTTGTGTCTTCTTTTTCTTTGTTCTTTGCTGATATTTTTTTTCATGTTTTTGTTATTCTATTCTGCGCTACTGGTAACTTTTTTGCCCGCTTTTCTTAAAATAGTTTCTCCAACATAATAAATTCCTTTTCCTTTATAGGGTTCTACCGGCCGCTTTGATTTAATCAAAGCGGCAAGTTGGCTAACTTTCTCTTTTGATATTCCGGAAACAGTGATAATATTTTTCTCTGCCTTAACTTCCAGTCCTTCCTCAAAAGGGATAATAACTGGATGGCTATATCCTAATTTTAAGATTAAATCTCTCCCTTCAACATTCGCCTGATAACCCACGCCTTTGATTTCCAGCTGTTTCGTAAACCCTTGTTCCACTCCTTTTATTAAATTATTTATTTTTGACCTTAAAGTCCCCCATTTAATAAAAGCATCCTTATCAACTCGGGAAGGAATAACCGTAAGCATATTATCTTTTAACTGAACCTCAAATCCATCGGTGATTATTAAAGAACTCTCACCTTTTGGTCCTTTTGCTTGAAGTTTTTTCCCTTCCAAACTTACTGACACTGAAGAAGGAATAATAATTGATTTTTTTCCTATACGAGACATGCTAATGTTGTTAAAATTTATGAACGAAACTCAATGTTGAGTGAAATAAATTTTACTA
>CAZJVL010000062.1:0-2709 GCA_964549875.1 uncultured Candidatus Saccharibacteria bacterium | reverse complement strand
GATTTTTCACTTTCTATCAGCTATAATAGATTTAAGACGTGACAGGTTATTAGTTATAAGTTTAAAATTTATTCCGCGGTAGCTCTCCGCCAGCTGGCAGAGGTAGAGCGACTGGCTAACCACCGTTTTAATATGTATTTTATATACGCTATTTATAATCAAAAAAATAATAAAATTTATGTTGGACAAACTAAAAATTTACAAGAAAGATTAGATTTACATAATAAAAAATTTTTAATAATAGTTATACATCAAGATATGAAGGAAAATGGATTTTAATTTATTCCGAAGAAGTAACTTCAAGAAAAAACGCATTAATTAGAGAAAAACAATTAAAAAGTTTTCAAGGAAGAATGTTCATTAAAAAATATATTCCGCGGTAGCTCAATGGTAGAGCGACTGGCTGTGAATAATTTTGCAGCTTCCAAAAGAAATTTTGGAATGTACATCTCGGGATAACGGTAAAAGCTAAAATTTGATAATTATCAGATCATGCTAATACCGTGGGAACCCGCCTAAATTTTGCAGAGCAAAACTTAAGCAGGGCACCGTAGAGACTAGATACCGAGACACCCGCCCTTCGCTTGCATATGCAAGCTATGGTGGGCAAGCCTAAATAAAACATAAAAAAGGCCTGCCCGACGAAGCTTTAGCGAAGTCAGGTGAAGATATAGTCCATCCTTTAAGGAAACTTAGAGATTAGGTGTAACCAGTGGGTTGCAGGTTCGAATCCTGCCCGCGGAGCCCTGAACCACGTAGGGTTCAGGGCCGTAAACCCCAGGTGGTTCACGGCCAAAAACCCTCCATGTGAAATATTTTAGCCCCATCATTTTATGTTTTTTATTGAATATTAAGAGATAACTTGAATTTTTTCTAAAAGGTCCATTTTTAATTTCTGCCCGTTCGCTAAAAAGTTATCAAAAATTAAAACGTTGATTTCGGCTTTATTACTCTTGGAAAATGTACAGAAAGCTTGCAAAAACCTGACAAAATTATAGTAAATTGATAATCCAAACCATAGATCTTTGACAACTCAAAATTAAAAAGGAGGTGATTATAGTGTCTTGCCGATCAGCTACAACCCCAATTGTTAAACCAGTCAACGGAATGTGCAATTTGTCTTGTTTATACTGCTATACTTCCAGACTTAAAAAAAGCGATTCTAGAAATTGTATGCGCGAAGAAACATTGAAAGCTACAATCGATTTCTTTTGTAGAGACCAAGATGATATTGAGTTTATTTGGCACGGTGGCGAACCTTTACTTGCCGGACTAGAATTCTATTGTAAGGTAGTAAAATTTCAAGACGTATGGAGACAACAGGGAAAGAAAATAACCAATTTTCTTCAAACAAACGCTGCCCTCATTACTTCGGAATGGATTCGTTTCTTCGCGGAAAACGATTTTCTCATCGGTGTGAGTCTTGACGGGCCGAAAGAATTTCACGATCAAGTTCGCTGCTATTCCAACGGTAAAGGTTCGTATGATGAAGTCATGAGAGGTATTGATTTGCTGCGTCAAGCCGAGATATTCAACGGAGTTATCTGCGGCATAAGCATTATCAATCACAAGTTACCAAAAAAAATTTTCAACTTTTTTCTCGCAGAAAATATAAAAAAGTTGAAATTTGCCAGAGTGAAAAATATCGGGTATTGTGATAATGCATCTTCGTTGGTTATTTCACCAGCGCAATATGCTGACTTTATGATTACCATTTTTGATCTCTGGTTGGAACTAGATGACCCGGAAGTTGAGATCCGAGATATACAGAGCGTTGTTGGTTTAATTCTTGGAGGGAATAAACGCGAGTGTATCTACATGGGACAGTGCGACCAGTTTGTTACTATCTACTCCGATGGTTCAATTTACGGCTGTGATTCTTTTCCAAAGACGGACGATTTGCACTTTGGCAGTGTATTTGATGAACCGGTCGCAGTTAGATCCAATTCGCGGATACAAACTTTTCGAGAGTTATTGAAAAAAAGAAAAGAGTTTTGTCGCACCTGTGATTGGTACTTTATATGTAAAGGAGGGTGCGCAAAGGATTGCTATGAACAGCTTAACTCTGTTGAACCGTTAAGCGAGGTGTGCAAAAATCTACAGCGGTATTTCAAACATATCTCGGCTAAAATAAAATCATATGATCTTATTTAACCGAGAATAGTACATTCCAACGTTAAAGGAGGTGAAAATCATGTTGAACTCTGTTTTTGTCGCAAAGGTGGATTCCAACTCTATCCCAAAAGTTCTACTTCAGGCCAAGAAAGAGGCTGCAATGCAGGCTTCAGGGAAAGAAAGGTCTTGGAATAAGGCTTGGGAGAAAGGTCCTTGGGATAAAGGGCACTGGGCAAACAGGAAGTAATTTCGCTCTCCCTCAACGCTCCTTCAGACCAAAATTCTGAAGGGGCGTTTTATTTTATATTTTGTTTTATGACCTCTATTAAATCTTTAAGATAATTTTCATCAATTTGCCGAACACCATTGGTATATTTTTTTGCTATTGGATAAAGTTTAAACGCAACAAATTTCCGCCATTCCAATAAATCTTTCGGTTTTGAAGTACAAGAAACAACTTTCGCGCCAAAGTATTTTTCATTTAAATAACCTTCTGGAATAAATGAACTAATTAGCAATTCTTCCAGAAATATTCTGTTTGGCATACCTTCTGCCAACTTTGTAAATAATTTATTGTTTTCTCTAGCAATATTA
>CAZJVL010000061.1:0-2805 GCA_964549875.1 uncultured Candidatus Saccharibacteria bacterium | reverse complement strand
AATGTCTAATACCTAATACCTAATTAAATTACAAATTACAAATTACAAATTTCAAATGAATTACAAATTACAAATTACAAATAGTTTAAAAATTAAAAATTATAAAATTATAAAATTGTAGAATAGATATGATTAAAGAACTTCATCAAAAATTAGTTAACAAAGAAATCACAGCTGTTGAATTAGTCCAAGATTATTTAAAGAGAATAGAAAAAGAAGATAAACAGATCAACGCTTTTTTATCTTTAGTTGATAAAGAAATAATTTTAAAACAGGCCGAACAAGTTGATGAAAAAATTAATCAGGGGCAAAAAATTAATCTTTTGGAAGGGATTCCTTTTGCGGTAAAAGATAATATGTTAGCTCGGGGTACTAGAACTACTGCTGCTTCAAAGATTCTAGAAAATTATGAATCCAGTTTTGACGCTACAGCGATTCAAAAATTGAAGAATGAAGGAGCAATTCTTTTGGGTAAAACCAATATGGATGAATTTGCGATGGGTTCTTCCACAGAAAATTCAGCTTTTTTTACAACAAAAAATCCTTGCGATTTAAAGAGGGTACCTGGTGGTTCTTCTGGCGGCTCAGCAGCAGCTGTTAAAAGCAAAATGGTCCCTTTTGCTTTAGGTTCTGATACTGGCGGCTCTATTAGACAGCCGGCTAGTTTTTGCGGAGTGGTTGGGTTTAAACCGAGTTATGGTGTCGTTTCTCGCTATGGTTTGATTGCGATGGCTTCTTCATTGGATATAATTGGTCCTTTAACGCAAACCGTTGAAGATGCCGAGATAATTTTTAAAACTATTAGCGGTAAAGATCCAATGGACTCCACTTCCCAAGATATTCCCATTCCTTTGGATAAAATACAGAATACAGAATACAGAATACAGAATACAGTTTTTGGTTTGCCCAAGGAATATTTTGGAGCTGGTTTAGACGAAACCATAAAAAAACATATAGAAGCAGCAATAAAAAAAATTGAATCTCAGGGTGCGAAAATTAAAGAAGTAACTTTGCCAATGAGTCCTTATGCCCTGCCTTGCTATTATATAATTATGCCGGCAGAAGCCAGCGCCAATTTAGCTCGTTTTGACGGCATTCGCTACTCCGAAATTAAAAATTTAAAATTTAAAATTAAAAATTTAAATAATTTATATTTTAAAACTCGAGGACTGGGTTTTGGGGCTGAAGTAAGAAGAAGAATAGTTTTAGGGACTTATGTTCTGTCCAGCGGCTATTACGACGCTTATTATAAAAAGGCGCAGCAAGTGAGGAGATTGATTACTGAAGATTTTAATAGAGTATTTCAGGAAGTGGATTTTCTTTTAACGCCTACTTCGCCAGCACTTCCTTTCAAGATAGGAGAGAAAATTAAAGACCTTTTAGCGATGTATCTTTCAGATATTTTTACTGTAAGCGCCAACATTAGCGGTGTGCCAGCTATTAGCTTGCCGGCTGCTTGGACAGAAGATAATTTGCCCATAGGCCTCCAAATTATCGGGCCTTATCTTTCTGATTATTCTCTTTTGGGAGTTGCTAAGTCAATAGAAAATATCATTAGTCAATGACCGGCTCAATCTACATTTATTTTATTTATTTCAAAATTTTTGCCTTGATTCTGAATGTTATCTTTTTAATCGGCATTATTTATTATTTTTGTAAACTTAAGATTTTTTCCCAATGGAAAGAAAAATGGCAGGATTGGCGGGGGATTGTGCCTGCCATAGCATCTTCAGAAAAAAGCCGCAAACAATGGCAAAAAGTAGATAAGCTTTTGGCAGAACCTTACGAATCTTCTTGGAAATTAGCCGTTATTCAGGCAGAAGCCATAGTTAAAAAAACATTGAATTTAATGGGCTATTCTGGCGCTGGGGCAGCAGAAAAAACCGAAGATGATTTTATTAATATTTTAGAGGAATTAAAATTAAGAAGGTTCCAAAATTTAGAAATTTTATACCAGCTTCATCAGGTAAGGCAAAAAATTATTGAAGATAAAAATTTTCCCCTCACTCAAAATAAAGCCAAAGAAATAATAAATATCTATAAAAAATTTTGGGATGAGTTGTTAGATATTTTGTAAAAAGAATTAGAGAAAGATAAATTTCTAAATGATTGCATTTAATGTGCTTTTCTTTTATAATGAATATATAATAAAACCGCGGGGTAGAGAAGTAGTATCTCACGAGGCCCATAACCTCGAGACGTCGGTGCAATTCCGACCCCCGCAACAATATTTTGCCAGGGTAGCTCAGTTGGTTAGAGCGTGGCACTCATAAAGCCAAGGTCAAGGGTTCGATTCCCTTCTCTGGCACTCAAAGCGGGTGTAGTTCAGCCTGGTTTAGAACGCCTGCCTGTCACGCAGGAGGTCGCCGGTTCAAATCCGGTCGCCCGCGCCCATTATTAATTTTCCCCTTGTAGCTCAACGGATAGAGCCTCGCACTCCTAAGGCGAAGATGGAGGTTCGATTCCTCCCAAGGGGACCTAAATTTAGAGGGCTTGACAAACAGAATTTATTCTATATAATAATATCGCGTTGTATTCTGAAGACGACTCTTTTTGATGCTCTTTGATAATTTAATAGTTCAATCTTTTCTGGTTATTCCAAGATCTACCCCCACACCAAACGAGTACCAAACGCTTCGCGTTAAAATACGAAGTATGCGTTCGTTATGGTGTGGGGGTGAAATTGAGGATTTGATCCTGGTCCAGGATGAACGCTAGCGGCGTGGTTAAGGCATACAAGTCAAACGGTCGTGCCTCACTATTGTTCGGCACTCCCTTAAATGCAAAAATCAAAAATTAAAATGT
>CAZJVL010000060.1:953-3015 GCA_964549875.1 uncultured Candidatus Saccharibacteria bacterium | reverse complement strand
TTAAAAATTGAAAATTGAAAATTGATTGAAAATTGTAAATTGTAAATTAAAAATTGATTTATACAGTATACAGATATTATATCATCTTCAAAAAAACAAATCTAATCATTTTCTCGTTTAATATATCAAAAAAATTGATTAAAATTGACAATAAGGGCCTGAAAACTATATAATATGAAGTACGATTATATGAGAAAAGAACGGGTTCGCCCGCCAAAATTTTCTGAAAGAAAACTCAGGCGGGTTCATTTAATCGGTATTGGCGGATCGGGAATGACTGCTTTAGCAAATCTTTTTTTAGACAATGAATATTTTTTATCCGGATCTGATAAAAATAACTTCCCAGCCAGAAAAGCTTTAGAAAAAAAGGGAGCAAAAATATATATTGGCCATCAAGCCAATAATATTAAAAATCCCCAAGCCGTTATTTACTCTGCGGCAATCCCCAAAAGCAACATTGAACTTTTACAAGCGCGAAAAAAACATATTCCCTTGCTCAATCGTTTTAATTGCCTCCTTGGCCTTTTGGATGGGAAAAAAATAATCGGCGTTGCCGGCACTCATGGCAAAAGCACAACAACAGCAATGATTGCTCATATTTTAAAAAGGTCTGGTTTGGAGCCAACGGTCTATTTAGGCGCTAAAAGCAAAATCTATCCTTTGGGCAGTAAATGGGGAAAAGGGGAGTATGCTGTTATTGAAACAGACGAACATGATAAATCCTTTCTAAAAACCCCGGCTTTTATATCATTGGTTACTAATGTTGATAATGACCATTTATCAGCTGGCGGGCCTTATCAAACAAAATTTTCTCTTCTCAAAAAAGCCTTTCAAAATTTTGTCGAGCAAACCTATTCTGATTTTGTTGTTCTTAATAATGATGACGATTTTTTAAGAAAAGTCGGCGCAAAAAGCAAAAAAAATATTCTGAGCTTCGGCATTGATAAAAAAGCTGATTTAACAGTAAAAAACATTAATTATCAGGGAAAAAATACCAATGCTGATTTATTCTTTAAAGGAGAATATCAAGGCAAATTAAATCTTTCTATTCCGGAAAAAGAAAATATTTATAATGCGCTTGGCGCCATTTGCGCCTCACATCTTATCGGTGTTTCTTTTAAAGATTGCTTGCGGCATCTTAAAAATTTCTCCGGCGTCAAAAGAAGATTTTCTGTTATTTACAATAAAAAAATAGCCGTAGTAGATGACTATGCCCATCATCCTACTGAAATCAAAACTACCTTAAAAATGGCGCGTCGAGTTTTTCCTAAAAGAAGAGTTATTTTGGTTTTAGAGCCCCATCGCTATTCTCGTGTTTCTTTCCTCTATAAAGATTATGCGCCGGCAGTGCGGAATTGCGATGCTTTATTTTTATTGCCAATAGATCCAGCCAATGAAAAACCTATTCCGGGAGTTACAAGCGAAAAAATATACCGTCAGATATTAAAAACTGGATTTTTCAAAAAAGATGATCTGCACCTTACTAAGAGTCAAGAAGAACTTTTTGAGAATCTTTCTCTGTTTTTCAAAAAAGGCGACGTTATTATTTTTGCCGGTCCTGGAAAAATAGCTAATTTACCTCATCAATTTATTAATTTTTTAAAAAGAAAAAATGCAAAAGAAATTTAAAAAGATTGGTCTTATCATTTTAAGCTTGGCTTTGCTTATCGGCATTTGGATTTTAGGATTTATCCAAGGATCTAATTGGGGCTGGCAGGCTAATTTACCTTCTCCTTTTGAGAAAATAATTAATAAAGAAGCGCCGCCAACAGTACCGGCATCTGACATGAGTATTTTTTGGGAAACTTGGCAAGTTGTCTTGGAAAAATATGTTGACCGCCAAAATTTAAACCCGGAGGAAATGATTATCGGAGCCACCAAAGGATTGATTAATTCCTTAAAAGATCCTTATTCAGAGTTTTTGACTGTTGAACAGACCCAAGAACTCTCCACAGAATTATCAGGAGAATTTTCCGGTGTTGGAATGGAAATTACAAAGCGAGACGGCTATTTAGTAATTGTTTCTCCTCTTCCAAATACTCCGGCTGAAAGGTCGGGTTTA
>CAZJVL010000060.1:0-943 GCA_964549875.1 uncultured Candidatus Saccharibacteria bacterium | reverse complement strand
ATATAATTTTAACAATTGATGACACCGAAGCGATGAATTTATCAGCTACTGAGGCCTCTCAATTAATTCGCGGCGAGGCCGGCACGAGTGTTAAGCTCACTGTTTATCGCTCTACTTGGAATGAAGCAAAAACAATAGAATTAATCAGAGAAAATATTTTTATTCCTTCGGTCTCTTGGGAAAAACTTGAAAATAATCTTGCTTATCTAAAAATTTATAATTTTAATCTTCCAGTGACAATGGACTTTTATAAAGTAGCATTGGAAATATCCTCTGCCAAGCCTAAGGGACTCATCATTGATCTCCGCAATAATCCCGGGGGATATTTAGATTCAGTAGTTGATATTAGCGGCTGGTTTTTGTCCAGAGGCGATATTATTCTTAAAGAGGATTTTGGCAATGGGGAAGTTAAAGTTTTTCGCGTCAGCCTCGGGCAATCATTATTAAAAAATATTCCAACCGTTATTCTGGTTAATGAAGGCACGGCTTCAGCTGCGGAAATATTAGCTGGCGCTTTAAGAGATAACAGGGGAATTCAGTTAATCGGCACTAAAACATTCGGCAAAGGGTCAGTGCAAGAATTAATTTATCTCAAAGACGGCAGCAGTATAAAATTAACTATTTCCCGCTGGCTGACTCCTAATGGAACAATTATTCAAGATAACGGCTTAGAGCCGGATATTATGGTCAAAAACGAAGAAGATTTTGGCGCTTATGCCAAAATAGATTTAGAAAAAGATAAGCAATTGCAAAGGGCTATAGAGACAATTCTTAAATTGATAAATGGCTAAACCCGCTTAATCTTTCCGAAGGAAAATTTTGGCGGGTAAATTGTTAGCAATTTAGCAATGTCATACATATAGGAATGAGACGTGTTGTTTACAATGGAGCAGATAAGATTTGAGCGGCGTCGGCGAAGCGAGCGGGCATGGTTTCGCCGAAG
>CAZJVL010000059.1:0-3158 GCA_964549875.1 uncultured Candidatus Saccharibacteria bacterium | reverse complement strand
TTTTTAAGCGACAGGGCGATTTCTATTTTTATACTTTTATTTTTATTAATAAAAGTTATTTTTAGTTTTAATTTAATTTTAGTAAAACAATCCTCTCTTTTTGCCGATGTAAGTAGTCAAGAAATTTTTAATTTAACAAATGAAACTCGCCAACAATTTGGATTATCGCCTTTAAAAGAAAATCCTTTGCTAAATCAAGCCGCCCAATACAAAGCCGCGGATATGTTAAAAAATTCATATTTTAGCCATTACAGCCCCACTGGAATCTCGCCTTGGTATTGGATTGAACAAGCTGGCTATGATTATTATTATGCTGGAGAAAATTTAGCGATGAATTTCTTGGATAGCAAGGAGGTAATTCAAGGATGGTTTAACTCTCCAACTCATAGGGACAATCTTTTAAACGCAAATTATCAAGAAATGGGCATTGCTGTAATCTCCGGAGATTTTAATAATGAAGGTATCAACAGAATTTTAGTGGTTCAATTATTTGGTTCTCCCCGGCTTAGAACTTCTACTCCAATTGCCCAGGCGCAGGAAACCACTCCAGAGGATACACCAGAACTGACACCGGAAATCACAGAGAAAATTACACAGAAAGCTACACAAGAAGATAGTGAAGAACAACCTCAAGCGACAATAGAAAAACCCCTTGTTTTAGAGGCAACCTCATCTTTAGAAACTATTGAAGAAACTATTCCGGAAACAATTGTTGGAAAAGAGCAGGAAGAAAAGCCAAAATCAGAATTAATTATTGAGCCCTCCTCAGTTGAACAACAAAATGTATTGCAGCAAATAGGCAACAACACAAGAAATCAAATAGATTTAATTGATAAGATTATTGCCGGGCTAATGATGTCTTTTGGTTTGGTAATTTTAGCTGCTGTTATTCTTCAACGGCAATCTGTAAATGCAAACTTTTCAGAATTAGTTTTAAGAAGTTTTATTGTTATCATTTTGGGCGCCTCGTTCATAACTTTTCATTTAGAAGAGTTCATCGGACGATTGATGATTTAGCTATTAAGATAAACTGTTAATTTTTTATGTTCAAAGATTTAAAACTTTTTTTTCAGATTTTTCTGGTAATTTTTATCGTCTTATTTTTTATTATTAATGGCAGCGCTTTTCCCGATTGGCTAAATTATAAAACTGCTGAAATAGCAGAATCTTTTCAAAAAGAATTATTTCGTTTGCCAAATTTTTTAGCAAGGAGCCCTTTGCCGGAGGATGAAAATTCTATTGACGAAGAATCTATTCCGGAAACACAAAACTTAATTTTACCAATAGTTCCCCCTGAAGCTAGCAAAGCAAATATCATTGAATTGCCAAAATTTAATATTAAAGCCCCAATTATAACAGTAACCAACCCTGACTTGGATTTGATTTACAAGGAGCTTAAAAAAGGCGTTGTCCTTTATCCGGGATCCAGCATTCCCGGCCAAGGTTATTCAATTATCATCGGCCATAGCTCTCAATATCCATGGGAAGAAGGAAACTATAAGTCAGTTTTCTCTTTATTAAATGAGTTGAAACCTCGAGACCAGATTTATATTTTTTGGGAGCAAAAACCATTGGTTTTTGAGGTTGTGGAAACAAAAATATTCATCCCTTGGCCTAAAGGAACCGAAACCACGGAAACCATTTTTCCTCCAAATAACGAAGAACCAATCTTGATTCTTCAAAGTTGCTGGCCAGTAGGCGTCGCTTCAAAGAGAGTGGCAGTAAAGACAGTTCTTGTAAGATAATTCTATTTTTGCTATGATGATTAAGATTTGCCGTCATCGTCTAGCTCGGTCAGGACACGGGGCCTTCAATCCCGGAACATGGGTTCAAATCCCATTGACGGCACAGAATCTGTATTCTGTATTCTGTATTCTGTATAAATTAATTTTTAATTTTTAATTTTGTAATTTTTAAATAAATTCTAATTTTTAATTTCTAAACAGCTTGGAATTTGTGATTTGGAATTTGTTTAGAATTTCGGATTTAGGATTTAGAATTTATAGTTTCAAGTTTTAAGTTGTGAGCTATATTTTTATGCTTATTTTAGGAATTGAAACTTCCTGTGATGAAACGGCTATTGGTATTTTAGAAGCTAAAAAAATCAAAGCCGGTTTTTTTATTAGGCCTTTGAGCAATATAGTTTCCAGCCAAATTAAAATACACAAAAAATACGGGGGAGTTGTGCCAATGCTTGCCAGCAGAGAACATACAAAAAATATTCCTTTTGTTTTTAAAAAATCACTGCAAGAAGTTTTTGGTTCTGAAAAAAACGCAAAGACCAAAATTGACCTTATTGCGGTAACCAAGGGACCAGGACTAATCCTTTCCTTATTAATTGGGGTTAATTTCGCCAAAACCCTAGCTTGGTTATGGGAAAAACCAATCATTGGCGTTAATCACTTAGAAGGACATCTATTTAGCTTTTTGCTCCCACCAATCGAAAAAACCAAAAAATCAGGACGAATACAAAACAAAAAATACAGGATACAGGATACAGAATCTATCTTTCCGGCAGTTTGCCTTTTGGTGTCTGGAGGACATACTCAATTAATTTATGTTAAAAAATTTGGAAGTTATAAAATTATTGGTGAAACTCGGGATGACGCTAGTGGAGAATGTTTTGACAAAGGAGCTAGAATTTTGGGGCTTAGTTATCCTGGCGGTCCGGCCATTGCTGCTGAAGCAGCAAAATACAGAATACAGAATACAGAATACAGAATACATCTTCCTCGACCAATGATAAACAGCAATAATTATGATTTTTCTTTCTCCGGTTTAAAAACCGCCCTTCTTTATTTAACCCAAGACATAAATTCCAAAAGCAAGAAAAAGAAGTTAACGCCTCTTTTAGCTTATGAATTTCAAGAAGCAATCACCGATGTTTTGGTTGCCAAAACAATTAACGCAGCCAAAAATTTAAAAGTCAAGTCAATAATTTTAGCCGGGGGAGTTTCAGCTAACCAAAGATTAAGGGAAAAATTTCAAGAAGGATTAGAAAGCAAAGCCCTAAATGACATCAATTTTTACGCTCCTTTATTGGAATACACTACTGACAATGCTATAATGATAGCGTTGGCGGGATTTTCCAACTATCTCAATCGTCCCGATAAAAAATTCTGGAATTGGAAGAAAATTCAGGCTGAAGCAAATTTAAG
>CAZJVL010000058.1:0-3210 GCA_964549875.1 uncultured Candidatus Saccharibacteria bacterium | reverse complement strand
ATGAGTTGCAGCCGGGCGAGAAAGCTTCTATTAGGGGGGTTGTAAAAAAAATAAACCTGCGCCGCAGCTTGAGAAAAAGAATGTTTATTATTGAAGCTTTGATTGAAGATGAAACCGGAGAAATTGCGGCTATTTGGTTTAATCAGCCCTATTTAAAGAAAAATATCCCTGTTGGAGCTCTTATTTCCCTATCCGGCAAGATAGCTTCAAAAGGGAAAAAACTCACTATCTCTAGTCCGGCTTATGAAATCATTTCCTATGAAAAAACAGATAAAAATCTTCCTCAAGAAACAATGCACACTGGCCGCTTAATTCCCATTTATTCAGAAACCCAAGGATTAAGCTCTCGCGCTTTGCGTTATTTTATTAAACCCCTTTTAGGCCTTACTTCAAATCTGTCAGAAACTCTTCCCGATTTTTTGCTTAAAAAATACGATTTAATGGGACTATCTCAATCACTAAGCCAAATTCATTTTCCCTCCTCTTTGCTTCTCGCTCAAAAAGCGAGAGAAAGATTTGTTTTTGAATCTCTTCTACTCTCTCAAATCTATCTTTTAAAAAATAAAAGAGGGAACTCTCTTCTCAAAGCTCCAAAAATTAATCTTGATATTCCGCTGCTTCAAAAATTTGTTAATTCTCTGCCTTTTACCCTTACTTATTGTCAAAAAAGAGCCATCTGGGAAATAGCTAAAAACCTTAACCAAAGCCCGATGAATCGCCTTTTGGAAGGAGAGGTTGGCTCTGGCAAAACCATTGTAAGCATCAGTGCGGCTTTATTAACAATCAAATCAAAATATCAAGTAGCTTTAATGGCGCCAACTGAAATTCTGGCGCAGCAGCATTATGATAAATTCAAAAACTTTCTCCAAGGTTTTGATGTAAAAATCGCTCTGATTACTTCCTCAAAAGCAAAAATCTATGATAATCAGTTGGAAGGAGACATTTCAAAAAAAGCTCTCAATAAAATAATTTCATCGCCCGAACTCCATCTGCCAATCATTGTTATTGGCACTCATGCTCTTATTCAAAAAAATATTCGTTTTCATCGCCTCGGACTGATCATTATTGATGAACAACATCGTTTTGGCGTTGAACAAAGAAAAAAACTCATTTCCAAAAATGCCAATAAAAGCGAGGTCCCTCATCTATTGTCAATGACAGCCACTCCCATTCCCCGCACTTTAGCTTTAACTTTTTACGGCGATATGGACATTTCTATTTTGGACGAATTGCCAAAAGAAAGAAAAAAAGTTATTACTAAAATAATCACCCCAAAAGAAGCAAATAAAGTTTATGAATTTATCCGTCAAGAAATAAAAAAAGGAAGGCAGGCTTTTGTTGTCTGCCCGCGAATTGAAGAAACAGAGAATTTGGAATTCAAAGCAAAAGACCTTTTTGATTTGGCAGCAAAATTAAATTACGAAGTTAAAGCTGTAAAAAAAGAATATCAAAAATTAAGTCGTGATATTTTTCCTGATTTAGAAATTGCGATGCTCCATGGAAAAATGAAACCAAAGGAAAAAGAAAAAATAATGCAGGATTTTCTTGAAAACAAAATTAAAATTTTGGTCTCAACCTCTGTAATTGAAGTCGGCATTGATATTCCCAATGCATCTCTAATGATTATTGAGGGAGCAGAGCATTTTGGTTTAGCCCAATTACATCAGTTTCGGGGACGCATCGGCAGATCTTCTTATCAGTCCTTTTGTTTCCTTCTCACTGAATCGCCCCATCAATCCAATGCCAGCCGCTTGAAAATTTTGGAAAAATGCAATGACGGTTTCCGCTTGGCAGAAATGGATTTATCAATCAGGGGTCCGGGAGAATTTCTTGGCACTAAACAATCCGGCATTCCTGACTTAATTATGGGCTCTTTACTTAATCAAAACTTTATAAAGAAAATTCATCAAGAGGCGCAAGAAATTATCCTCCAAGACCCATCATTAAAAAAATGGCCTGTGTTGCTGGCCAGTTTTCAAGAATTCTCCCAAAAAATCCATCACGATTAGAATTAAGAATTTGGAATTTGGAATTTGGAATTTGGAATTTGGAATTTAATAGTGTCATTGCGAGGAGCGAAGCGACGAAGCAATCTGATAAAATCCCATGAGATTGCCACGCTCGCCTGCTGGCTCGCTCGCAATGACAGAACAGGGAGTGCAATGACAGAAAAAAATTGAAAACCTGTCCTAAGCTGAAGGCGAAGGATCAAAAATTAAAAATTATAAAGTCTTTCTTATTTTCTTCACTTATTTTTAAAATTATAGCAAATTATCCATGAAAACAAAACAACTGGAGTATTCGCTTTTTAGCTACTAACACCAGTCATTGTTTTTATTTTGATCCCTCCTTAATTTTAATCAAAGAGAGACAGGAATAAGAGCGGTAGTCTTTTGCGGCACGGTTTCTAAATCCGTAAATTTAGAAAATCAGGCCGTTTTAATAACTAAAGCATTAACTTCAGAAAAGCTACCGAAGGGCGCATCGAAACCCAATGTTGTTGTTCGTGTTGCCCGGAGCATTGTTCAAATTCAGAGCAAAACGCCCCGCATTCGCACCATTGTTCCAATTCCCAGAACGGAGGCCGGCTTTTATCTCTTATCCCTAATTTTTAATATTTATTTTTTTCGTATTTTAACCAACCGCCTAACATTTTAGAAATCTCATTGGTTTGACAAGCCGCAAATTCATATTGTCTCTTAGATAAAAAATGTAAATCTTTGGAAAGACGTATTAAAATTAAAAAAAGATTTATTTCAATACTTGCTTCTGAAAGAAGTAAAGCTTTTTCTTTTGCATAATTTGCTTTTATAATAAGTTTTAGAAATTTAATAGCGGTTTTCTCAATTTCCTGCCCTAAAACAAATCTCTGATTTTTAGGAAATTTATTTACTGTTGGATAAATCCAAACGATTAACTCGTAGGTTTTGTGAAAAATTGGTATATCTTTCAGCATAAATTCTGTTTACTTTTTTCATTAAACCAAAAGTATCAGCAAACTTAAAATGACCCAAATAAGAATAAATTGATTGATTTGACATCTGGCCGCTTTTCAAACGGCAGAAAAAACGCCGAACCGTGGACTGACGCACCAAAATATGACTCGTAAAAATATGATAACCCAAAAAATCAATACCAATCTTGCCTGGAAAAATTTCTTGTTTTTGAGGATGTAATTCCAGTTTCAACCTATTTTTCAAAAATTCTTTA
>CAZJVL010000057.1:0-3296 GCA_964549875.1 uncultured Candidatus Saccharibacteria bacterium | reverse complement strand
TTCTAACTCTTGATGTTAAATAATGTCAAAGTATTCTCAAATGTAGCTTTCTCTATTTGTTTTAGAGGAAGCTTTTTAATTTGGGCTATTTTTTTGGCTACTTCTTCAACATAAGTCGGCTCATTCCTTTTGCCGCGATAAGGCACCGGAGCCACATATGGAGCATCTGTCTCAATCAACATTTTTGTCAAAGGCGTTTTTTCTATTACCTCATCCATTTTTTGAGAATAAGTAATTACCCCTGAAAAGCTTAAATAAAATCCCTTTTTTATAATTTGCTCTGCTTGTATTTTATCGCCAGTAAAAAAATGAAACACCGCCTTGCCTTTATATAACTCACTATCTAAAATATCCAAGGCTTCCTCATATAAATCCCGAATATGCAAACACAGCGGCAAATGGTATTTTTTTGCCGCTTGAATCTGTTTTCTAAATTCCCTTTCTTGTACCTTTTTATATTTTTCTCTATCAACATCGAGAAAATCATTCAAATAACTATAATCTAAACCGCATTCGCCAACAGCGATAACTTTAGGTTCTTTCAATAAGGTCTCAAAACCTTCGTCAAAAACCTGTGGTTTTAAAAAACTCTTTTCAGGCTCACCTGAACTGAGTTCGTTTTTATCTATTTTTGTTGGAATCGTATGACTGGGGTGCAAACCAACAGTAGCCCAACAATTTTCATTATCTTTCGCAATGGCGATTGCCTTTTTTGATGTTTCAAAACAAGTACCGGCATTAATAACCCAAATATTTTCGGCTTTTAGTTTTTTAATTACTTCTTCTCTGTCTTCGTCAAAAGCCGCCAGATTTAAATGAGAGTGAGAATCAAAAATCATTGTTAATCTTATCCGCAATTACAAAAGTTGTTTTTGGGGCAAATAAGAAGCTAAGCGGCCGCTGTGAACATCTTTAATCAGTTCAACTACTGCCGCTGCCAAAGGCAAAGCGATAATAATACCAGCAATACCAGCTAATTTTCCCCCAACCAATAAAGCCAAAATAATTGCCAAAGGACTTAAATGCATAGTCCTTGCTCTTAATAGAGGACTGATAAAACCCTCAATACCCTGAATAACGACGAAAATAATCAAAATAGATAACCCTAATAGCAAATCCTCGCTCAAACCGACTAAAACCGCTACTAAACCAATGATTACCGGCCCAATATATGGAATAAAATCAAAAATAGCCGCTAAGATAGCCAAAAGCCCGGCCTGAGACACCCCTAATATCTTTAAACTTAAAAAGACCAAGCCACCGACAATCCCGCTAAGAATTAATTGGCTAAAAAACCAAATACTAACTTTCTGACGAGTTTTTCCCCAAAGATAAATTACATATCCTTCATAGTCCTTTGGAAAAATCAAGGAAATTGCTCTTTCAATGCCTTCTTTCTCTGTATTGATAAAAAAAGAAAAAAGGAGGACAAAAAATGCCGTTGAAACCCCACCTAATATCTTAGCCACAAAGCTAAAAGATTGAATTAAAAATTCTGATAATTTCTCCTGAGAAATCCCAAATAAAGCCAATCCTTTTGCTATTGACGGCTCGCTTGCCTGCCAATCCTGCCACAACTCTAACAGCGTCTCTCTGCTCAACCAAGAAGGAAGAAATGATGAAAAATCAGTGAAGTAATTATTTAAAACCGGCAAGCACCAATAAGCGATTAGCCCCAAACAAATAAGGCAAAGAAAATAAACGGCAAATGTTGCCAGCCAACGATTCTTCCATTTTACCTCTAAATAATCAACTGGCTTGTCTAATAAAGAAGCAACGATAAAAGACAATAAAACTATAAAAATAATCTGCCGAAAATACCATGCCGCCAGAAACGCAAGGAGAATAATATAAAACCTAAAAATACTTTGCCAGGAAATATCTATATTCTGATTAGTTTTAAACATAAAGTATTTTTTGTAATTTTTCCTTATTTTTGTGGGGACCAATTAAAGCTAAATTTAAAGATTGGGGTTTTAACAGGTCCTGAGCCACTTTTCGCACATCGAAAGCAGTAATCTGTTTAATTTTTCTCAAATACTGTTCCGGGGTTTCTATTCTATTTTGTAATAATTGCTGAAAAGCAATATTTTCTGCCGCCTCATGGATATCTTCTAAATACAAAGCTAATCTGCCAGTAATAAAATTCTTCGCTTTTTTTAAATCCTTACTGCTTACAAGCTTGGTTTTCAATTTTTTCCACTCTTTTAAGATATTAGTAATTACTTCTTCCAAGCGACCATTATCTACTCCGGCCTTTACAGCCCAAAAACCATAATCTGTATACATACCAGTAGTACTTCTGATATAATAAGCAACGCCTAATTTGTCCCTTATCATCTGCCAAAGAATCCCTGACATTCCCCCGTCAAAAATTGCATTTAAAACCGCCAAAGCATACCTTCTTTTATCAAATAAATTTATCCCCCGAAATCCTAAAATTAAATGGGTTTGGTCTGTTTTTTTATATTCTAAATTAAGCTGCGGTTTTATCTGATTTTCCCGCACCTTTTCTTTGATTTTGCCTTGACCGGGTTTAATATTTTTAAAATATTTTTTGATTTGCCCAATAATCTCTTCCTTTGAAAAATTTCCACTAACGAGAATTAATGTTGATCCTGCTTTGTATTGGGATTCACGATAATTGATAAGGTCTTCTCTTTGAAATCTTTTAATATTTTCTTTGGTACCAATGATTGGGCGGCCAGCTGGTTGATTTCCATATAATAATTGTCCCCAGAGATCCCAAATATATCTTTTCGGATCGTCCCGATACATATTAATTTCTTCAATAATTACTCCCTTTTCTTTTTTTATTTCTTTTAGCGGTAATTGAGAATTTAAGAAAATATCAGAGACCACATCCAAAGCAACATCTTTATGCTGTTTCGCTACTCTGGCATAATAACCAGTATATTCACTTCCAGTAAAAGCATTATAAGAGCCGCCGACAGAATCTAGCTCTTGAGTAATCGCAAAATTAGTGGGGCGTTTTTTGGTTCCTTTAAAACACATATGCTCCAAAAAATGAGAAACACCATTATTCTCTTTCGTCTCAAAATCAGCGCCAGTATTTACCAAAACCATCACCTGAAAAGAAAGCGATTCTTTAGAAGGAACAGTAATTACTCTTAAACCATTATTAAATTTTGTGAGTTTAAACTTATACATAATTGATTAAATCCTAAATACTAAACCCTAAACACTAAACACTAAACAAATTACAAATTCCAAATTACAAACAAATTACAAATTACAAATAAATTACAAATTACAAATCACAAATTCCAAACAGT
>CAZJVL010000056.1:0-3301 GCA_964549875.1 uncultured Candidatus Saccharibacteria bacterium | reverse complement strand
ATTAACACTACAAAAAAAGCAGACACGAATTGTCTACTTTTTGGAGTACAGATCATTGGCGGGCTAGCTGGGTTAGATACCATCATTAGCGAGGTTTATAGGGGCTTTTGAGCGTCTTTTTTTGAACTCACCCCAAGGAGAAACAGAGATGAAAAAATACTTTTTTAGCGGCGCAAAAAAGACATCAAAATTCCTACTCTCCCTTGCCTTTAAATTCACATATTTTTCTAAATAAGGCGGCTCATCAACCCCATAAGCCTCAGTTGCCAGTTTTCCTAAGACAGCCTTTCTCTTAATGCCAAGAATTTTTTCAAAAGCATCATTAACATCTTCAATTTTATAATTAATGACTGCTCCATTTTTATCATAGACATAGCTATGCAAAGACACTCCCTCGGCCATACTGTTAAAAAGCGCGTCAAATTTTTTACAATCACTACTTTGACAATCCTTCATTTTCATATATTTATTGATTATAAATTAATTATAACATAAAAAATGCCAATTTAACAAAGAAAAAAGGAAGTTTGTTTTAACAAACCTCCCTTCAAGAAAGCACCTTAATTACTCCTAAGAACGTAGCCGCCATGATAATTTTGCAACAAATCTGCAGAAGAAAATTTCTCCTGATTAAACGTTGGGAAGCAGATAGCACCCGATTTGAAATAAAAAAATGATGGCGAAAAAGTTTTCTTAGTTCTGGCAACATAATAATCGCCGACTTTTACCATGCGATAATAATACTTTTCACCAGTTTCTTTAACTCGAGAATCAGAATACTCAGTTTTTTCAGGCAAAACAACTAGAACAATACCCTCGGTGGCGGTGAGGCCGCCAAACATTCTTTCATGAACAAAAAATACTCCCCGCGGATCAACTCCATAATCTTGAGAAAGACTCGTAGAATCAAAAGTAAAGGGCAGGCTTTTCCTGACAATAAACCGGGAAAGGTCTGATTTGGTGTAGTTTTGATAAAGTACAGCCCCTAAAGAAAGCAGCACGATAATAACTAAAAATTTAACATTTTTCATGATAGTTCTTTATTTATTAAATTTTAAAAGGACAAATTTTACTGCTTATATTATATCATATTTTAATACATTTGTCAAAACAACATTTGTCAAAAAAACCCAAATTAGCCAACTTGACATACACCCCTATGGGGTGTATAGTAAAAACGGCTCAAAGAGGAGCTGAAAATAATAATGTTCATTCAAAAATAAACAATAGATCATGAAACAACTAATTCTAAATCCAAACGAAATGGCTATACGTAAAGTCTACTGGCCATTACTTGTCCAAGGACAAATCAATACCTTCTTTAGGCCAGGTGTTCGCCTCTGCTCTGCTTATCGCGGCTACTGTGAAAGACAGGTCATTACTTTAAGACGCATCGAACAGCTTGGATCTGACCAATTAGGCATTGCTCCACAATTTTCTGAAGTAGAAAAAGTTTTTGCCTCAATTGAACACATCTACAGCAAAAAAATCGGCGAATTAAACAAGGAAGATTTTCAAGGCTCAAGCCCTGACGTGCAAAACGCCACAGCGCTTAAATTCCATCTCGGCTTGATTTATAATCTTAGTCTAGATGAATTAACGGATGATTCACATGTCACGATTATCCGTCTAAATTATTATAATCATGAACCCATGACGACTCCTAAAAAACAATTAGAAAATTTAACGCAAAATGGCTTATGGCAAACTGCAAAGCTTCCGCCCGCTAATGCCAATGGCTTCGATACAGAAAAAATGATGGTTACTTTAATCAACCATGATTACCCTGCCAGAACGCCACTGCTCTGGAATAGCGCATTTCACACCTTCAACATTGCAGCCCAAAGCCTAGTTTTAGTTCCGGGAAGCAATGAAGTGGACAAGGAAGATTTAAAATGGACCCTGGAGGTTTTTCGTGATGATAATCGCTTTATCGCGGGCGGACTAGGAGTTGGCTTTAAGGATGAATCCCTGGAATGGCTTGACGTCTTAGATGACAGCGCGGCTAACGTCGGAGCGGCTAACTTCGTCCGTAAAGATGAAAATGGGCGCCTAGTCGGTTATAATACCGATGGCACCGGCTTCGTTCAAGGGCTACAAGAAAACTTTCCTGCTCTTAAGCAATTAAGTGGAAAAAAAGCGCTCTTGCTCGGTTCTGGCGGAACGGCCAACGCGATTGCCTTTGCTTTAGTAAAAGCGGGCACCAAACTAATAATCGCTAACCGCACAGAAACAAAAGCGATTGCTCTCGCTGAAAAAATTAATGAGTTCTATCAGCTGCCCACAGACAAGCAAGCCCGCGGTTGCAGCGAGAAACAACTTGAATCCTGTCTGCAAGACATGGATTTAGTAGTTAATGCCAGCATCAAGGGAGCAACTGGAGAGTGGGAAGACTATTCTTCTTTAGCTGGTACCGATCTTGGTCTAGAATACAATCTGCAAACTAGCCAAGAGTTGCTTGCCAGGCTACCAGCTAGCTGTGTTATAGCGGATGTAATTTTAGGAAACAAAGATACACCGCTTATTACTCAAGCAAAACGACTCGGCCTACCAACAATGGATGGCCTGCCAATGGTTGTGAGTCAGGCTGCGCTGGCCTTCTCTTTGTCCTACGGACAAGAACTAGGTCTAGCCTTCAGTCAGGCTTACCAAGCAATGAAAAAGGCTATTAAATAAAAGCTTACAAAAAACCCGAATCAAATCGGGTTTTTTTCTTATTGAGAAAATAGATGACTAAAAAATTGTTAGAATAATAATTTTTAAAATAGAATAAACCGTTTAAGCTCATTCCGGTAAACCCGATACGGCTTAGGACCAACAAAGGCTCGGCCATCAATAAAGACGGTTGGCGTGCCATAAAGTCCGGTTTCCTGCAGCTCTCTAACTTGCTGGGCAACGATTTTAATTGTTTCCGGATTTTTAGCGCACTCACTAATTTTATTAGCATCAAAATTAAAGCTGCTCAAAATACGTTCCATATAGGCCTGATCATAAATAGCTACTTTATCAACCGTAAACAAGTAATCGTTGAAGGCCCAAAAACTATCTGCGAATATGTTTTTTCTTAGTTTCTTTAGCTCAATTACTATTGTTTTATACTTTATGAATTCATTCATATATTTATCTAAAAACATAATAAAATACTAACATCTGCTCAATTTTATTACAATTACACAAAATAATCGTAAAACGTCAGTTCGATATCCCATTTACCCACAGGTAAGTGGGTTTTTAGAACTTACCAAAAAGCCTCGCAAATACGAGGCTCTTGGGTCTATCCGACACTAAATTGTCTTGGCGG
>CAZJVL010000055.1:0-3351 GCA_964549875.1 uncultured Candidatus Saccharibacteria bacterium | reverse complement strand
CTTATTCTATTATTGTGTATAATTCTGATTCCTGCGAAGCATGTTTTGCTAAAACCAATCTTTGATTGCTATTAGTATAGAAAGTGCAAAGAACTTCTTTTGGTTTAACTATTTCTCCGACTGTTTTGTTAAGATAAATACCAGCTTCTTTGGTTGAAGGAGCGCCTAATAATCTACAAATTTTATTTAAATTCTTGTTATGAACTGTCTTAATTAAACCTCCTTTTGTTGATTTTAATTCCCAGAAAACTTTTCCTATTTTTATTTTTTCGGAATCAATACGAGAATCTCCTCCCTGAGCTTTTATAATTTCGCGCATTTTTTCTAAAGCTTTGCCTGATTTTAAGGAATCCCAAGCCATTTTTTGGCCTTTATTCTTTTTAGCTTTGCCGGTTAATTCTAATAAATGACCGGCAAATAAAACAGCTTTTTCTTCCAAATCCTTTGGTCTTTCCTCCTTTTGTTGTAATACCCTCATTACATCTCTGGCTTCTAAAGCAGGACCAATGCCGCGGCCAACAGGACCCATTGCTTTTGTTGTTATAATTTCTATTTTCATCTGGAAACGTCGAGATAAATAAAGAAACAAATCTTTTACAAAACAAACGTCTTTTTCTTTATGAATTTTTGCTGTCGGGCCAACAGGCATATCAATTATTAAATGAGTAACTCCAGTTGCTACCTGCTTAGACATAATGCTGACTACCATTTTTGAATAAGGTTCTCTGCCTAAACGACGGGTGATTTCAACAAACCTATCATCAGCCGGCGCCAATCTTAAAGCGCCGCCCCAAATTAAGCAAGCATTTGTTTTTTTAACTATTTTTTTTATTTCCTTGGAATTAAACCCAACCGGGGCCAAAACTTCCATTGTATCTGCGGTTCCGGCAGCTGAAGTAATGGCTCGGGAAGAAGTTTTGGGAATAACCACCCCATAACTAGCAACAATGGGAATTATTATCGGCGTAATCCGATTTCCCGGAATTCCCCCAATTGAATGCTTATCAGCCACTAAATCTCCAAATTTCAACATCTCTCCGGTTTCGCTAATGGCTTTGGTCAAATAATAAATTTCTTCCCGTGAAAAATTTCTCTCATCAAAAGCAGAAGCGATAAAAAAAGCTAACTCTAAATCGCTAATCCTGAATTTGGAAATATCAGACACTAAGGCACGAACCTCTTGATAAGACACGCTCTCCCCATCCAATTTTTTATGGATTGTTTTAATAGAGGCCGGCTGTCCAGAAAGTTTTAACTCTAATAATTCACCCTCTTTAATTTTATATCTATTGGTAATATCGCGGAAAAGGCCTATTTCACCTTTTTTAACAAAGCTTCTTGTTATGTCCACTGTTATCTCTGTCTCTTTCTTCTTCCATTTTAAACCTACTTTATCGCCCGGTCGAATACCAAAAGTTTCGCCATCTTGCTCATGAATAACGGCAATCCAAGGATAACCAGTTTTAATATCCAGATATTTCACTTTTAGCAAGAAAGTGCTATTTATTCGGGAATTATTTTTTCGAGAATTTTTTTTCTTTTTTTCCATCTTAATTAATTTTTCAAATCATTTGTTTCTCCAAAAGATGCCTTGCCAAGGGTTTAACAATATCAAAGGCATAATGAACGTTTTCCAAAGTATTGGTAAATATGATTTTTTTAGGACCAGTTACTGCTAATTGATTGATAACTTCATCTCCAAAAATAGAATGAATAAAAGCAAAGTTAATCGTTTTAATCTGAAATTGTTTTATTATTTTGGCTACTTCCAAAATGGTTCCGCCGGTAGAAACAATATCATCAACTATGATAACGTCTTTGCCCTCCAAAATTTTTTCCGCATTTTGGGGATAAATAAAATCTACTTTTCCTGTTTCTCTATCCCTCTGTTTTCCAAAAATCAGCTTGGAAGCCGGAAAATTCTTGCAGAAATTATCAACAAAGGCATTAGCTTCCTTATCAGGGCCAACAACAACCGAAGTTGAAGGAGAAAACTCTTTAAATTTCTCCACCATATCCTCAAAAAGAAAAATGTTATAAGCCGGAATTTTAAATAAATCCCCAATTTTTTTTCGATGCTCATGCATATTGCAGGTAACAAAGGCATCCGCGTTTCTCTCTATTAATTCTGCTATGTAAAGCGAAGAAAGCGGTTCTCCTTCGCGAAAAACTGAGTCCTGCCGGGCATAAGGCAGGTAAGGCATCAAAGCTATGGTCTTTTGAGAAAAACTCCTTATTTTCTTCAACAATAAAAGATATTTTATCAAATAAGCATTGATATTTTCTCCTTGCTTCTTTTGAATAATTAAAATAGCTTCGTCAGCTTTTTCTTCTTTGGCTAAACGAGGCCGAACTTCGCCATCAGCAAAAACTTTATCTTCAAAATCAATGAATGGCAAATTAAGCTCTTGACTCAATCTCTCGCCCAGCTCATCGCCGATTACTATTTTTTTATCCATACAACTATTTTTTTGGTAAATAAATTATCACTGTGAACTCGCCTTTTATCTTATCATATTTTATTTTATCAATCACTTCTTTTATCTTTCCCCGATAAATTGTCTCAAATTTTTTTGTCATTTCTCGACCAATGACTATCTGGCAATCCATACCAAAACCCTGAAACCGATTATAAATTTCTTCTAACGTCTTGATGATTCGATGTGGGGATTCATAGAAAATAACCGGATGCTTAAAGTTATTTAATTGATAAAACAATTCTTCAAAAAACCGCTTTCTTTTATTTTTGTTTGGCGGAAATCCTAAAAAAACGAATTTATCCATTGGCAAGCCAGAAACAGAAGCAAGAGCCAAAAGAGCTGAGCACCCCGGCACCGGAATAACTTTAAAATCTCTTAAGGAATCGCTTTCCTCGCTCAAAAAACTAATCAATTTATTTCCGGGATCAGAAATGCCCGGAGTCCCTGAATCAGAAACTAAAGCCAAGTTCTTATCTTGTTGCAGTAATAACAGAATTTGCTTTATCTTTTTAACCCGTGAATGCTCGTGATAGCTCATAACAGGAGTTCCAATATTATAACGAGCTAATAATTTTTTAGTTACTCTCGTGTCTTCGCACAAAATTAAATCAACTTCTTTTAAAACCCGAAGGGCCCGTAAAGAAATATCTTCCAGATTGCCAATCGGCGTGGCAACAACAAATAAATCTCCCATCTATTAAAAATATTTATTTTCTACACTTATATCATACCAGAAACAATTTCCAAAGCAAATATTAAAACCTCGACTTTGCAACAACCATCGTTTCTACCATTCCTGTCCATTTCACCTGTTTGGAGGTTGAACCTCTAAACATTGATTTATGAATATTAAAAAAATGCTGCCGTCTTT
>CAZJVL010000054.1:0-3413 GCA_964549875.1 uncultured Candidatus Saccharibacteria bacterium | reverse complement strand
ATTTCACTGCCAATTTCTTTAATTTTGACATCCTCATTATTTTCAGTTTCAGATATTTCTCTCTCATCTTCATCAACAAAACTTTTTTCTTCATCCAAAGAGGATTCTTGTTCACTTTGTTCTAAAAGTTTAATAAAATCTTGATCATCTTGATCGAACATCTTAAATTCATCAAATCGACGGCTTTGGTTTAATCCCAAATGTGATACGACCCAACAATATTTTGCATCTTCATTTTTTCTTAGCACTCTACCAATAAATTGTATATATGGATTTAATGATTTATACGGACGAAAAATAGCTGCGACTCCAAGCTTTTTGTGATCAAAGCCTTCTCCAAGCATACCGACATGAATAATAACATCTAACTTTCCTTGTTTAAGTTTATTTAAAGTATCATCATTATTTTTTTTATCCTCCTTGTGAGAGCTTACCATTCCAACTTTAAGACCCAATCTTACAAACGCAGGTTTAACAAATTCTCTTGCGTGTCTAATACTAATTGCGGAAGCAATTATTTGATGAGATGTATCTGGGAAATTTTTTTGAAGATCATTTAATTTAACTTTTGCTTTTTTTGCTATTGAATTACAACAATCTTCTGACATAGCAATACCACGCCTAAACCAAGCGTCCTCTTTTAATTTGATAATATCCTTAAAAGAATATGTTTTCCCCTTATCATCAGTAAAAGAAAGCTCTATTTCTTGCGGAGTAATATTACTAATTTTAATATTACGGATTATTTTATCTTTGATTGCTTCGTGGAAATGGTAAGTATAAACATTTTTCCCGTCAACTTTTTGCCCGTCAGAACGAAAAGGCGTTCCTGTTAATCCAATTATTTTTGCATTTTTGAAAAATTTTATAATTTCTTGATATGTTTTTGCTTTTTGATGATGTGCCTCGTCAATAATAATTACATCAATTGAATCTTCTCTGCCTTTAAAAAACTTTTCAATATCAGCCAATTGGTGGTAATTTGCAATTATCACTTGATGTTCATCAACATCAGAACTATTTACGGCACTTTCAAGGCGTAGAGGGTATAATTCTATATCGTCCAAATTCTCTTGTGAAAGAATTCCAAATTTTTTATAAGCATTACTATCTGGATTTTCATAAATATCAAAATCAGAATTTAGTTGTTTTGATAATTCAACACTTGGCACCAATACTAAAATTCTTTTTTTTGATAAATTAAAAGGAATTGTAACAATCAATGCAGATTTTCCCGCCCCTGTGGGCAATTGAATAAGGATATGTTTATCTGCTTTTTCGTCAGAAAAATGACTTAATATAGCTTCGTATGCTTCTTTTTGGCATTTTCTTAAGCCGTCTTTATTTATTTGTAAATCAAAAGGATTATTCATAATTATTTAAATCTAACTTGTAAGTTTAATTTGAAAAAATACTTACCGTCTTGTTTATATATTTCAAACATCTTATACCTAGAAGATGAAGGACTATCAAATTTTATGTTATCAATAAGGTATTTATCTACAATTTCTTTAAAATAAATCAAATCTAACAAATAAATTTCGCCTTTCTCGGTAACTAAAATGATTCCACCATTTACTTCATTTATTCCATTCCACTTTTTCCCCGCTCTCATACCAAAAGTAACAGCATTCGCAAAGTCAGACATTTTCTTTTTATAAAATAAATTATCATCTGCATTTTTAGAGACGATACTTAATAATTTTTTGATATCTTTTTCGTTTTTTGTATACGAAAGAAAAAGCATGTCCGCCAATATTTTATGTAAATTTGAATCAACCAAACTAAGGTTATATCCAAAAGCCACACTTTCTGTATTACTAAAATTGATTTTTGCACCACTTTTATTTAAAAAATCACACCTATCTAGTAATTTTGTTTTTGTAAGTATGGAATTATTTTTTTCCATAATTTTGTCGTCGATATTATCGACTTGATAAATAAAATTAGTGTTATTTGAAGCATTGAGTAAAGTCGCCTTACTTCCGAGATTTGATTTTATATTATATGAAATGTTTTTAATGGCACTCACTTTTGAATCAAAAACATTTGCGTTTAGATCTCCTTTTACAAAAGAGTGTCCTTTTGGTTTTTTACCGTCTAATAAATCCATTATCAATGGAGTAATCTCATCAATTTTAAAAGACCCTTTAGATTTTGTATGATTTACAATTTTTTCAAGTAATAATTTTGCGTTTTCTGAGATGTGTTCTACTGAATATTTCTTTATAAGATGATCGTCGTTAGCAATTTTTTGTATTTCTTGAGAATCAATATGATATTTTTTATCAGACAAAAGAATATCAACGATTTTAAATATCTTATTATCGATAATATTTAAATTCTCATCAATTATTATCAGGTTAGGTTCTTTTAGCAAATGTAAAAAAGCATACAATTCTGACCATTCACCCTTGTTTAATCCATTATTATTTTTCATATTTTTGTAGTGTTTTAATTATCTGTTCCGCGACAGCTTGAATTGCGGGGACGGCAACAGAATTGCCAAGTTGCTTCATTCTTTGTGCATTAGATAAATCATTCGGGAATTCAAACCAAGCTGGGAATCCTTGCATTTTCAACCCCTCTTTCTCGCCAATTCGAATAATCTTTCCATTCACACAATAAGAATCCCAATTTCTCCTGTCTTTGATATTGCTTCCACGACCACCGACACGCAGAGTATAACCAATTTCTTTCTCGCATGTACCCCCAAGTACATCTGACATTGTATATTTTAATTCTTTTAATGGTTCTGGAAATTCGAATTCTATTTCTTTGTCAAGAAAACCAATCATGAACAATCTAGGACGATGTTGAGGCATTCCAAAATCAGAAGCCTTTACTATTTGAGTATATAAAGAATACCCGAGATCTTCTTTTAAAACTTTTTCGATTGTTTTAAATGTTCTTCCTTCATCGTGCTTAAATAAATGTCTAACATTTTCAAGAAAAAATGCTTTTGGTCTTTTTTTATCTAAAATATTGACTATATCAAAAAAAAGCGTTCCTCTTGTTTCATTAAAACCTTTTTTGTGTCCTGCTTGAGAAAAAGGCTGACATGGGAAACCACCAGTTAGGATGTCAAAATCTGGGATATTTTCTGGATCAACTTTAGTTATATCACCAGCAAAATTATCATTTTTAAAAATTTCTGGATTTCTCTTTTTAAAATTATGCTCATATGTTTGTCTTGCAAACTTATCCCATTCTGAAACGAAGACACATTTTGCTCCTGCATTTTCAAACGCAATATGAAAACCGCCAATTCCTGCAAACAAGTCTATAAATTTTAAATTGTTCTTTTTATTCTTTGCCATAATACTATTTTATTAAATCCTCAATAGAAACGCCAAGAGCTTTGGCGATTTGATCCATAACCATAACGGACGGCTTTTTTATTACACTACTTT
>CAZJVL010000053.1:0-3455 GCA_964549875.1 uncultured Candidatus Saccharibacteria bacterium | reverse complement strand
TCGCGCAGGCCGAGCAAGCATGGTTTCGCCGAAGGCGAAGAGCGAGGCCGAGCGCAAGCGCAAATTTCTCGCTGGGAAATTTGATAGCGTGTTTTTGAGATAATATCTTTTTCTTTAGTCTAGCAATCTCTGACCTTGATTGCTAATTTTATCTTCTATATTATTTTACTCAAAAATTATTCTGTGTCAACCCCGTTAGAGATTTAAAGAAGATTATCTATTTTGAAAGACCATAGCCGAAAGGCGGCTTCGCCTTTGGCATTTATATTATTGAGGGGCGATGTTGAATCTCTAACGGGGTCAACCCTCCTCCTCCTCTATCTCTGTCTTCGGTTTATCCAAAGTTAATGGTTCTGCTTCTATTTTGTTGCCAGAAATGCGGTAGATATCTTTGTCAATTTTATTAAATTCTTTATAGGCAGAATTATACATATTCACCGTGGTTCCCAAATGAGTTCCTAATTTCTGCAAATAAGTTTCGTAGTTTGTTAAATGCCGCGCTAATTCTTCTACCCTTTTTTTTATTTCTTTTGCCGATTCTTCTATTTCTAAAGCCCTTAATCCCTGTAATACCGTTTGGAGATAAGCCAAGAAGGAAGTTGGCGAAACAATTATTACTTTTTTCTCGCCCATGGCATATTCAATTAAATCACGCGTATTGGCTTTGACGCTTCCGATTTTGTTAATTAATAAATCATAATAAATCGCTTCTGATGGAATAAACATAAAAGCAAACTCCATTGTTCTCTCCTCAGGTTTAATATATTTGGCTGTTTCATCAATTCTGTTTTTAACATCTGCTTTGAAGTTTTCTTCTAATCTTCTTCGTTCTGCCTCATCGTCAGTTTCCAAAAGACGATTATAATTCTCTAAACTGAATTTTGAATCAATGGGAATAATTTTATCTTTAATAAAAATCACGGCATCAACTTTAGTCCCGTCTTTAAATTCATATTGCGTTTGAAAAGTCCCGGGAGGAAGAACATTTTTAAGAACTGTCTCCAGATAATATTCTCCAAGCACCCCTCTTTGCTTTGGATTTTTTAAAATATCCTGAAGGCTTTTAAGCTGATCAGCAAAATTAACTACTTGTTTATTTGTTTCATCCAGTTTTGTCAATTTTTCTGTTACTTCTCTGATGATCCTGACAGTTTGTCCAAACTGGCTTTGGATAACACTGGGAATTTCTCCTAGCTTTTTATCAAGGGTGCGATTTATTTCCTGGATTTGGTTTTGCAATAAAAGAAGGGACTGATTTTCTTTAGCGCTTTTGGATTTTTCTTTTTTAATGGCAAGGATATAAAAGAAACCTGCCGCAATAACGCCCGCCAAGATACCTAGTAAAATATAAAAAATTAAGTTATCCATTGGTGGAGGTGATGGGTTCTGTTTGAACTTTATTTTCAGATATCTTCTTCAAGTCCAAATACATCAGATAATTAAATATTACATTAAAGGGAATGAAGAGAAGTTGGAAAACCAAGGATAAGACGCCATAAGTTAATGCTGGTACTGCGTTTAGGAGAAGAATAATGACATTAGCAATAATGCCCAAAAGCAATAATCTGCCAAAAACTTGCCACCAATTTCCTTTAACTAAATTCCAACTGCGTTTTAAAGCATCCATTCCTTTTTTATTTTCAATCACACAAACATAGAGGCTAAAGGCTAAGAAAACCCCAATAATGATTCCGGGAACAATAAAAAATATAGTGCCCAAAGCAACAAAAAGCATTGATAAAACAAATACTCCCAAACCTTGGCCTAATTTTAACCAAGCTTCTCTAAAAATATCTTTTAGCTGCGTTTGCGCTGGTTTCATTGCTGAAACAATCATCAAAAGGGTCAAAAATAATCCCCCGAGACCGCCGACAATTATCAGTACCCCAAAAAGCAGGTATGTCCATAGAGATAATTGTAACGGCTCAACATTTTTAAAAGCAGTCCTTATCCCCTGCAGTGAGAACCCGCAGATTAACGAAATAATTAAAACGCAAATCAAACAAATAAGTAAAATTGACCAAATTGTTTTTTTCTCGCCGTAGATTTTCAAAGTTTCACTCACTAAACTTCTAAAATTTTTCATATTTTTACTTTTTAACTTTAAAGAACTTTAAACATTGTTGACTTTTTTAGCTCTTTATCGCCGAGATTGCTTTGTCCTCCTGCTTTCACAGAAGCCATTTGCAATTACCCAAAGAGTAATAAATAGTATAGCATTATTCTATCTGTTTTTCTAATTCCTCTAGAAGTTCTCTGGCCTTGGCGGAAACTTTTTTTGGAGTTTTGATTTTTACCCTGACATAAAGATCCCCTTGTCCCAGAGCATTAAAATGTTTTATACCCTTTCCCCTGATTCGGAAAATTTCTCCAGATTCGGTACCCGGCGGAATTTTTAAAAAAATAGTTTTTTTATCAAGTAATTGAATTTCTTTTTTTGCTCCGAGAACTGCTTCAGTAAAAGAAATAGGTAAAGAAATATACAAATCATCACCCTGTCTTTCAAATACCGGATGCGGTTTGATAATAATCCTAATATAAAGATCGCCATTTGGCCCGCCTAAAATCCCGGCTTCCCCTCCTTCTTTAATTCTTATGGTTTCTCCGTCTCTAATACCAACCGGAATCTCAACTTTAATTTCCTTATTGCCATAATAGCGGCCATCGCCGCCGCAGATTTCACAAGGTTTTTCCGGAACCTTGCCTTTACCCTTGCATTTTGGGCATTCAACAATTTGAGTAATCTCTCCGAAAAATGAACGATGTGACTGTCTAATTGACCCTTCGCCTTTACATTCGCTGCATTCTTTTAGTTTAGAACCCGCCTCATAACCTTTTCCCTGACAATGTTCGCAAGAAAGATAAGTTTTAAAAGAAATATCCTTCTTAGAACCAAAAGCCGCTTCTTCCAAGCTTATTTCCAAACTAACTTCTATATCCCTCCCTTTATTATTCGCTTTCTCGCTTTGGTATTTTGTTCTTCGCGCCCCTGCCCCTGTAGCGCTTCTAAAAAAGTCAGAGAGGATATCATTAAAATCAAAATTATCTGTTGCAAAACCAAAAGGCGTTTCAAAATCGCTCCCTTGCCAGTTAAAATTTGACCAATCAAAGCCTGAAAATCCTTCCCTGAAATCAGCGCCAGAACCTTCAAAAACCCTGCCAAATTTATCATACTGCTGTCTTTTTTCTTTATTTGACAACACTTGATAGGCCTCGTTAATTTCTTTAAATTTTTCTGCGCTGCCCCCTTTATCAGGATGATATTTGTGCGCTAATTTATAAAAGGCCTTTTTAATTTCCTCTGGAGAAGCATCGCGTGACACCCCTAAAACTTCATAGTAATCTTTCATAAATAATAAAAGTTTAAAAGTTTAAAGGTTTAAAGGTTTAAAGGTTTAAGGGTTTAATTGCTATTTCCTGCTTTTCAACCCCTGTCCTTTTAATCGTTAAATAGT
>CAZJVL010000052.1:0-3496 GCA_964549875.1 uncultured Candidatus Saccharibacteria bacterium | reverse complement strand
TTTTCAATTTTCAATCAATTTTCAATTTTCAATTTTAAAACTGTTTGGAATTTGTGATTTGTAATTTGTAATTTGTTTGTAATTTGTGATTTGTAATTTATTTGTAATTTATGGTTTTGAGTTTTGAGTTTTGAGATTTGATCCTTCGACTTTGCTCAGGACAAGCCCTTCGACTTTGCTCAGGACAAGCCCTTCGACTTTGCTCAGGACAAGCTTTTGATTTTTGAATTTTTATTAAGTTTATGAAACACTTCCATCGAATTTTTATTGCCTCTCATCTGCCAGACAATGTTAAAAATACTCTATTGGATTATCAAGAAAAGAAACTTTCAATTCCCTGTTTCCGTAAGGTGCCAAAGCAAGCTCTTCATTTAACTTTAATTTTTATTGGCAATGTCTCAGATAACGATTTATTAAAAGTTATCCAGGCCTGTCAAAATTCAGCAGGTTTATTTTCACCAATAAAAGTTCAGTTGGATAAAATTGAGTTTGGACCGACTTCCCGCTCCCCCCGTTTAATTTGGGCTGCGGGGAAAACGTCTCAAGAACTCAACAAATTGCATAAAACTTTAGAACAAGAGCTCAAAAGACAAGGAGTTAATTTAAGGATAGAAAATCGCTTATTTAAACCCCATATTACTTTAGCCAGAGTTAATAAAGAGAATTGCGCAAGTTTGCCCCCTTTATCAGAGATTGCAACTAAAATAGAAGAATCTTTTATTATTAATCAAATTTCCATTATTGAAAGCGAACTGAAACGTACCGGGCCAGAGTATGTAGATTTAAATTCTTTTAATATTTAGTTTTATATAATGTTTATTCTAGACGTTGTGCCTCTAACTAATATTCCTATTGGTCAGCCGCAGATTTTTTCTTATTTTTCAAAAACAACTCTAAAAAGAGGCTGTTTAGTTGAAATTCCTTTGGGCCAAAGAAAAATTATGGCCATCGTTTTAAAATCTGAAAATATTTCCCGAAGAAAGGTTTCTTTGAAAAAAGCCGATTTTACGCTTAAACCAATCAGCCAAATAATTGCTGGCGAGCCAATAGTTCCTCCATTATTTTTTATTTTGGCAGATTTTATCAGCCGCTACTATTTTTGTTCAATTTCTTTATCATTTAAAACTATTCTTCCACCTCGAATTAAATCTTTAATAAAATATATGGAGAATTTGTCAGAAAATGATTTTCCGGAGTATTTTAAAATTACAACCCCTCTTAAGCCAGAAGAGATTATTTCGCGAACTAAAAAGCTGAATTTGGTCAATGATTTTTCCTTGCTCGCGAAAGAAATAAAAAATCACCTGAGTCAAAAACAGCAGGTATTAATTTTAACGCCTACTATTTTCCACCAAAATTATTATGCAGATAAATTTTCATCCCTCTTTGATGAAAAAATTTATATCGCTTCTTCTGAACTCAAGGCTCGTGAATTTAACTCTCTCTGGGCGCAAATTAATGCCAGCCAAGCGCTATTAGCTATTGGCAGACGCTCTTCTGTTTTTTTGCCATGGCAAAAGCTAGGAATGATTATTGCTGTTGATGCTGACAATCCTTCTTATAAATCATGGGATCAAAAGCCTTATTATAACGCTATTACTTTAATTAACTATCTGTCTTTATATTATGATGCCGATATTGCCTACTATCAAAATTATTAATTCCCGAAGCCAGGGAAAAAAGCCGGCTCAAATCAGAAAACCGTTTCAGGCAATAGCAAAGGAATCTTTGGATGAACTTCAAGAAGCTGTTAAAAAAAATAAAAAAGTCGTTATTTTTATTAACCGACGCGGCTTAGCTGGAAGTATTATTTGCCAAGAATGCGGCTATGTGCCGAAATGTCCTCATTGCGATGTTCCTTTATGTTTTCATCTGCCAGCAAATTTAATCTGCCATCATTGCGGTTATCAAATACCAATGCCGCATACTTGTCCTTCTTGCCGAGGGTTTCGGTTGCAAGCTTTAGGCGTCGGCATGGAAAGAATCAGCGAAGAAATCAAAAAAACTATCAAGCCCCTTCCTCCTTTTGCTTTGCTTGAAGGCAAAATGCCTGATGAGAGAGAGTTGGATATTTTTGACAAATTTGAAAAAGGAAAAATTCAAATTTTAATTGGCACCGAAGCTTTATTAAGGCCTCAGCTGAAAGAAGCAGATTTAGTTATTGCCGCTTCTGTTGATCCCTTGATTTTTTTACCGGATTATAATAGCGAAGAAAGAGTTTTTTTCTCCCTCCTCAGATTAAGAAAAATAGCCAAAGAAAAATTAATTATTCAAACATTAATTCCGGAGAATAAATTATTTCAGTGTTTAGCTCAATATCAGGAAAAAACATTCTTGGAAGAAGAATTAAAATGGCGAGAAAATTATCTTTGGCCGCCTTTTGTCCAGTTAATAAAATTGACATTGCTTCATTTAGATGAAGCCAAGGGGAATAAAGAAGCTGAAGGCGTCAAAAACAAGCTTGAACGGGTGATTTTGAAATTAACGCCTCAAAATTTGTTAAATAATTTTAATATTCTCGGTCCGGCTCCAGCTTTTATTTTTAAGGAAAAGGGCGTTTATAGATGGAATATTTTAATAAAATACAAATATTTTGAGAGTAAAATCAGTCAGGATATTAATCCTTTGTTAGGACTTAACTTTCTGGCGCCGCTACTTACAAAAAATGAATTAGATTTAAGGAACAAAATATTAAGAGCTGTTTCTTTCAGCAATCGTTGGCGAATTGATGTTGACCCAAAAGATACGCTATAATAAATCAAAAGCTTGTCCTGAGCAAAGTCGAAGGATCAAAACTCAAAATTAAAAATCATATTATGGAAATAGTTACTGGTGAGGATAATCAAATACTGCGGCAAAAAAGTCTTCCTTTGAAACACATTGATGCTAGCGCGCGTAGTTTAATTGAAAGGATGAAAAAGGTAATGAAGCAAAATAATGGAGTCGGCTTGGCAGCGATTCAAATAGGAGAACCTGTCCGTATTATCATCTGTGAAATAGATGATAAGTTTTATAGTTTTATTAATCCGGAAATCATTAAAGTTTTTTCTAAGACTTCAGTAATGGAGGAAGGATGCTTAAGTTTGCCAAATATCTATGGTGAAGTAGAAAGACCAGAAAAAATTATAGTCAAAGCGATTAATTTCGATGGCAAGAAGTTAAAAATCAAAGCTTTTGGCTTATTAGCGAGAGTAATTCAGCATGAGATAGATCATCTTGATGGCATTCTCTTTATTGATAAAGCCAAAAACATTATGAAAGACACGCAGAAAAAAGCCGCCTTGTAGAAAGAATTATGAATTATGAATTATGAATTAAGGATTAAGGATTTATTTAAAAATTGAAAATTGAAAATTGATTGAAAATTGTAAATTTTAAATTTTAAATCAATTTTAAATGTTTAAATGTTTAAAATTTTACATTTTACATTGTCATTTTACATTTTGATCCTTCGACTTTGCTCAGGACAAGCTTTTGATTTTTGAATTTATATTAT
>CAZJVL010000051.1:0-3567 GCA_964549875.1 uncultured Candidatus Saccharibacteria bacterium | reverse complement strand
ATTTGCTGAAGAAACAACTACAACGACGATTGCTGACACAACTACAACCACAACTCTTGATACAACCACAACTACTGTTGGAGATACTACTACCACTACAATTGAAGAATTTTCTGTTCCAAAAGCTTTAGGATTAAACAAAGTAGGTTTACTTCCTACAAGTCCATTTTATTTTCTCAAAGAATGGTGGAGGGGTTTAAAGATAGGATGGATTAGAGACCCGATTAAAGAAAGCGAAGCGCAATTGCAAATACTTTCAGAAAAATTGGCTGAATTAGAAGCGATGGTCCAAAAAGGCGTTAAGGAGGAAGTTTTAGAAAAAGCATTTGAAAATTATGTCAAGGCGATGAATCAACTGAAAATACGATTAGAAGAGATTGAAGGAACTTCTGAAAATCCGAATATTGATAAGCTTCTTAATAAAATAACCGAAGCTGAAATTCGTCATCAAGAAGTTTTAGATAAGATATTAGAGAAAGCCCCGCAAGCTGCTAGCCAAGTTAAAAGAGTCCGTCAGAACATTAATCAGACCCTGCCTCTTCTCCGTTTGAGATTTGAAAATCAGGAAGAATTTATGAATCGTCTGGAAAATAAATTAGAGGAATTGCAGCCTTTAAATCCTGCTCCAATTGGCGAATTTAGGCAATTACGGATAATGGAAAATATGCAAGAGCAGCTTCAGCAAATGCCTTTGGAAAATTATTCAGAAGATGTTCAAGCCAAAGCAGAACAAGTGAAGGAAAAGTTAGAAAACAGGGTACAGCAAAGAACGCAAGTTTTAGAGCAACAAGGTTTTTCTACCAGCTCTATAGAGAATATTATGGGAGAATTGCCGTCTCCGGTTCCAAAAATTACTCCGGAAAAACTTCCCAAAACACCGCCCCCGGGAACTGCTACAAGCACAATTTGATTTTTTTGATATTTGATATTTGATATTTGATATTTTTTATGCCCTATCAACCAAATAAAATTGAACCCAAATGGCAAAAGATTTGGGCTAAAAATAATTATAAAATTTGGCACGCTCAAGACAAACCCAAGAAAAAACATATCTATATTTTGGATATGTTTCCTTATCCTTCAGGCGAAGGTCTTCATGTTGGCCATATTGAAGGATATACGGCTTCTGATATTTTATCGCGTTATTATCGGATGAAAGGTTATGAAGTTTTACACCCAATGGGATGGGATGCTTTTGGCTTGCCAGCAGAAAACTACGCTTTAAGGACAAAAAAAAATCCAAAAGAAGTAGTGGCTCAAAATATTAAATATTTTCGCAAACAGCTTCAGCAGATGGGGTTTAGTTATGATTGGCAAAGAGAAATTAATACCACAGACCCGCGCTATTATAAATGGACTCAGTGGATTTTTCTACAGCTGTATAAAAGCGGGCTAGCTTATGAAGATGAGGTGCCGGTTAATTGGTGTCCTTCTTGCAAAACTGTTCTTGCTGACGAGGAAGTAACAGGCGGTAAGTGTGAGCGTTGCGGCAGTATTGTTGTTAGAAAGAATTTAAAACAATGGGTTTTAAAGATTACTGCCATGGCTGACAGATTATTAGAGGATTTAAATTTACTAGATTGGCCAGCTAGAGTCAAAACAATGCAAAAAAATTGGATTGGCCGTTCAGAAGGGGTGGAAGTAGAATTTAAAGTTGCTGGTCAAGATGAATATATTAAAGTTTTTACCACCAGAATTGATACAATTTTCGGAGCTACCTATTTAGTTTTGGCGCCAGAACATCCAATGGTGCAGAAGATTTGGCAAGAAAATTATCAAGATGAAGTGAGGGATTATGTCAAAAAAGCGCTTCAAAAGTCAGATTTTGAAAGGCAATCCTCAATTAAAGAAAAATCAGGAGTTTTTACTGGCGCTTATGCGATCAATCCTGCCAATAGGGAGCAAGTGCCGATTTGGGTTTCTGATTACATCCTTATTAATTATGGCACTGGAGCGATAATGGGAGTGCCAGCTCATGATGAAAGAGATTTGGCTTTTGCCGAACAGTTTCATCTGCCGGTAAAAGAAGTTGTTGCCTCTGATGGCACTTTGATTAATTCAGGTCCTTTTGACGGCACGCCGTATAAAAAAGCTCAGGAAAAAATAGCTCTGTATGTCGGCGCCAAAAAAACAGTCCACTACAAATTAAGAGATTGGATTTTTTCGCGTCAGAGATATTGGGGCGAGCCAATTCCAATAATCAAATGTGAAAAATGCGGTAACGTTCCTTTAAAAGAAAGCCAATTGCCTTTGAAGCTGCCAGAAATTAAAAAATATGAGCCAACTGGGAAAAATGAATCTCCTCTGGCAGATATTTCTTCTTGGGTAAATGTGAAATGCCCTAAGTGCAAAGGACCGGCAAGAAGAGAAGTAAATACAATGCCTCAATGGGCAGGATCTTGTTGGTACTACCTTCGTTATTTAGACCCCCAAAACAAGAAAAAATTAATTGATTCAAAAAAAGAAAAAAGCTGGATGCCGGTAAATATTTATATTGGCGGTGTAGAGCACGCAGTTTTGCACCTTTTATATGCTCGTTTCTGGCATAAATTTCTTTATGATATTGGAGTGGTTTCTACTTTAGAGCCATTCGCTCGCTTAATTAATCAGGGCGTTATTTTGGGAGAAGATGGAGAAAAAATGTCAAAATCCAGAGGCAATGTAATCAGCCCGAATGAAATTATTAAAAAATATGGAGCTGATAGTTTGAGAATGTATGAGATGTTTATGGGTCCTTTGTCATTTGCCAAACCTTGGAATACTCAAGGGGTAATAGGAATTTATCGTTTTCTCAACCGCGTCTGGAATTTAGTTGTTAATTCTGGTTCATCATTACAAGGAGAATCTAATCTGTCATTAGAAGGAGCGAAGCGACAAAGCAATCTCCAGCCAGACCTCCTCAAAATGACCCCTGAAGCTAAAAAGAAATTAAATGAAGTTTTGAAAGAGTTGGAAAAAACAAGGCACAAAATTATTAAAAAGGTAACCGAAGATATAGAAAGTCTGCGTTTTAACACCGCCATCAGCGCTTTAATGGAATATGTTAACGAACTTTACGAGGTGCCTTTTGAAAAAATTAATCAAAAGCATAAGGAAACTTTAGTTTTGCTTTTGTCTCCTTTTGCTCCTCATTTGAGTGAAGAATTATGGCAGACAGTGTTGAAGCATAAAAAAACAGTGGCTTTGGGGAAATGGCCGGTTTTCAAAAGCGAATTGGCAGAAGAAAAGTTCTTTATTTTAGTAGTTCAAATAAATAGCAAAATCAGAGATAAAATAAAAGCCCAAAAAGGAATTGATGAAGTTCAAGCACAGAAAATAGCAAGGAATTCCGCAAAAGTGAGAAGATATTTAAGCAAACAAAAAATTAAAAAAGTTGTTTTTGTCAAAGACAAACTCATTAACTTTGTGACTACGTCACAAAGTTAAATTGCTTCACTGTTAAATTGCCCCACTGTTATGGAGAAAAGATTTTTAGAACTTAATAATATTAGTGCTTATAGGATTGCTTTTAATATCTCTAATTATGTTTGGAATGTTATAAGTAAATGGAATTATTTTTCTAAGAAA
>CAZJVL010000050.1:0-3647 GCA_964549875.1 uncultured Candidatus Saccharibacteria bacterium | reverse complement strand
GTATTATACCTTGTTTTTTCTTTTTTGACAAAGGTAATGGTTTTTGCTATACTCAAAATGTTCTAAAGATTTAAATTTTGAAAGTTAAACTTTAACTCAGGCTCTACTTATTCTTTATTTTCTAAAAGCACAAACTTTTAAGATGTTTCACCAAAGATATTTTTATTTTGTTTTGGCTTATAGTTATTTTAGGGGGTTAAACCAAAAATTCTTGGGATTTTTTTAATCTCGCTTATCCTATATTATAGAGAATAGTAGGCCTTAAATTTAAAATTATGGCTTATGTTTAATATTTTTGATACTCCTTTAAGCGCTATCATTATATTTTTAATTAGTGGCGCTTTATTGGGTTACCTTATTCGTCAAATAATTGCTCAAAGGTCTTCTGATTCCATAGAGTCAAAATTAAAAACCCGAATTGAAAAAGTTCGGGAAGAAGCAAAAAACATTGTTTTGGAAGCCAGAGAAAAAGCAACACAGATTTTAGAGGAGGCAGAAGAGGAAAAGAGAGGGCGGAAAAAACAATTAAATAAAATTGAAGAAAGATTGCTCCAGAGAGAAGAATTACTGGATAAACGGCAAATTGAATTAGGCGATAAAGAAAAAGAAAATCAAAAGATATTTGAAAAGATGCAGTCATTGAAATCCGAATTAGAAAAAATTCAAAAAAGCGAACTCGATTTACTGGAAAAAACCGCAAAATTATCCTCAAAAGAAGCTAAAGAGGAATTGATGAAAAGAATAGAAAAAGAAAGCAGTGAGGAAATCTTGGAGTCCTTAAAAAAATTGGAAACTACCAGAAAAGAAGAATTAGATAAAAAAGCAAAAGAAATTATGGTTGAAGCGATTCAAAAATATAGCCGTTCTAATGTAGGTGAAGTAACAACAACAGCTATTACTTTGCCATCCGAAGATATTAAGGGCAAGATAATAGGCCGCGAGGGAAGAAACATCCGTCATTTTGAAAAATTATCAGGGGTGGAATTAATAATGGATGATTCTCCAAACACAATTGTTCTCTCTAGCTTTGATCTTGCGAGAAGGGAAGTGGCTAAAGTGGCTTTGGAAAAATTAATTCAAGACGGGCGAATTCAGCCAGCAAAGATAGAAGAGAAAATTGCCGAAGCTCAGTCAGAAGTAAGAGACAGAATTAAAAAAGCAGGAGAAGACGCTCTATATGAGGCTGGGATATTAGACCTTCCTCAGGAGTTGGTTTATTTATTAGGGAGATTGAATTTTAGAACTAGCTATGGGCAGAATGCTTTGAGCCATTCAATAGAAGTATCTTTATTGGCGGCGGCTTTAGCTTCAGAGCTGGGCGCTAATGTTGAGGTAAGCAAAAAAGCTGGATTGCTTCATGATATTGGTAAAGCGGTAGATCAAGAAATAGAAGGAACTCATTTAGAATTAGGAAGAAGGATATTGATGAAATATAATATGCCTGAAGAGATTATTAAGGCGATGCAATCCCATCATGATACTTATCCGGTGGAGACAATAGAAGCGGCGATAGTTAATGCGGCTGATGCTATTTCAGCTTCACGGCCCGGCGCCAGGAAAGATTCGATTGAGACTTATCTTAAAAGACTGGCTAATTTAGAGGAAATAGCTTCTTCTTATGAAGGAGTAGAAAAAGTTTATGCGGTCTCGGCAGGAAGGGAAGTCAGGGTTTTTGTTAAGCCAGAAAAAATAGATGATCTTGAAGCTGTCAAACTAGCTAAAGAAATAGCTACTCGCTTAGAAGAAACCTTAAAATACCCTGGAGAAATCAAGGTAACAGTTATTCGGGAAACGAGGGCTATTGAAGTAGCCAGATAGATATATGCGATACCTAATTATACGAATATTTAATTTCTAATAACCAATTTTTAATTTATTAGCATTAATTTTTAGATTTGTGCAGCATTGCTTTATTAAAGGCATTTTGATATAATGAGAGCATTACTAAGGCAAAAGGTCGAATAAACCTACCTAACTTTTAAACAAGTTTGGCAGGCAAACCCTGTTGAATTCGCAAAGCGACCATTCAATGGGGTAAACCCTGTTGAATTCGCAAAGCGATTATTCAATGGGGTAAACCCTGTGGAATTCGCAAAGCGATTATTCAACAGGGTAAAATGTTATAAAAAATTAATTATTATGACAAAAGAAGGTTTAATAGACGCCATTGTTAATAAAATTGGTTGCTCTAAAAAAGATGCCGGGGAGGCTTTAGACGCCGTTTTAGATACAATTACTAAATCTTTAGCTTCTGGGGATACAGTAACAATAACTGGTTTTGGCACTTTTGCCGCTAAGAAAAGAGCTGCGAGAGCAGGAATTAACCCTAAAACTGGTGAGAAAATTCAGATTCCGGCGATGACAGTTCCTAAGTTTAAGGCAGGTAAAGGCCTTAAAGAGGCAGTAAAATAATACTAAAGAACTTTAAAATCCCGACTTTTTAGTCGGGATTTTAAAATATCGCTTTTATTATTGGCTGTTCTGTTATTTTTAATCTTTTTTCTCGTCTTTCTCGTCGGCAACGGTGTCATTTTTCCCAACGTTTTTTAAGGACAGGGAAATTCTGTTATTTTCAACGGAAATAATTTTTGCTTCCTTTATTTCGCCTTCCTTGAGAATTTCATTAATATTTTGGCCTTGAGGATTGGTAATTTCTGAGGAATGAATTAATCCATCAACTCCTGTGTCTTCTAATTTAGCAAAAGCACCAAAATCAACGATTTTAGTAATGGTAACTTTTACAATATCCCCAACATGATAGTCCTTAATGAGGTTTTTTATTCTATCTTTTTCTACTAATTTTTCGGAAAGAATTAATTTATTTACTGCCGGCTCAAAATCTAATACTTTGACTTCAATTTCTTGCCCAATGAAAGATTTTAATTTTTCCAAAATTTTGTCTTTTTTTCCGTTTTCGGCTTTCGGATAATGTTCTGCTGACAATTGAGAAGCCGGCAAAAACCCTTTAATGCCCTCTACCTCGCCTATTAATCCCCCAGTATTGGCTTCCAGGACTTTGAAAGGAAAACTTTCGTTTCTGCTTTTGTATCCCTTTATGACTTCCCAAGATTGCTTTCTCTCAAGGTTTTCTAAAGACAAATCGATCAATCCTTCTTCATTATTCCAATCAAGAATTTTAACTAGAACATTGTCACCCAGAGAAAGATTTTTGATATAGTTTTTAGCTTCAAGATATTCAGGCCCCTGAATAATTCCAGTGCCATAAGGAGAAAGATCTATTAATAAAGATTTCTCCTTTTTTTCTAAAATAGTCCCTTCAATTAAAGAGCCAACAGCCGGCAAGGAAAGAGAGTTATTCTTTTTCAGAGAGTGCATCATAGAAATCATAGGTGTTAAAATTCAAAAGTTTTTTATATTTTGATTTTTTTGTGTGCCTAGGCGGTGAATCGAACACCGGACGCCAGCCTCTTCAGGGCTGCGCTCTACCACTGAGCTACCTAGGCATACAAACTCATTTGCTTTCAGCCCACTGAGCTAGCTAGGCTTATAAGGCATAGATTATTAGCTTATCATATTTAAATTTTTAAGTAAACCCTTATTGACGTCTAATAGATATCTCGTCTCGTGTATCTGTTTTCTGTAATGCCATTTTTAGTGTGGACGCGTCAGGACTCGAACCTGAAACC
>CAZJVL010000049.1:0-3727 GCA_964549875.1 uncultured Candidatus Saccharibacteria bacterium | reverse complement strand
GGATTGCTTGGAGCTATGGATGTTTTCTGCTAAAGGATTATCTTTATTTTTCCAAGTAGGCAGTTTTAAGGAAACACCAATTGGCTGCCACCCTTGTTGTTGAAGCAATATTAAAGCTACAGAGGAATCCACCCCTCCGGAAATACCAACAACAATTTTTTGGTTTTTAATAATTTGAGACATCATTCGTTATTCTCTTCAGTTCCTAACCAGTCAACGTATTTCTTTTCTATTATTTTTTTCTCATTTTCAATCCTTTGATGGTGTTTTTGAAGCTCTTTAGGAATGGGTTTTTTGTTTTTAGAGAGATAATCATAAATCGCTTCATTAAGAGCGTCAATTGCTAAAACAGAACAATGGATTTTAACTGGCGGCAATTCTTCAAGGGTCTCAATAATATTATCCTTATCTAGTTTTATGGCTTCATTAATGGTTTTTCCCTTGGCAAGGTCAGTAATAATGCTGCTAGTGGCAATAGCAGCCACACAGCCAAAAGTTTCAAATTTGATATCTTTAATTATTTCTTCCCCTTTTTTATTTTTGCCTATTTTAATATAAAGATTCATAACATCGCCGCAGACAATATTACCAACTAACCCTCTGCCATCAGGGTTTTTTATTTTTCCAAAATTATGAGGATTTTTGAAGTGTTGTAATACTTTTTTGTTGTACACAGTATAAAAACTCAAAACTCAAAGCTCAAAGCTTGAAACTTGAAACTTGAAAGTTATAATTTAAACGGAGAAATTTTTCTTAATTTTTCAACAACATCTGGCAATATCTTCAAAAGATAATTAATATCCTTTTTGGTTGTCCACCTGCCCAAAGTTAACCTTAAAGAACCATGGGCTTGTTCTGGCCGCAAGCCGCAACTTACCAAAATATGACTGGGTTCTAATTTTTCAGAAGAACAGGCAGAACCAGTTGAAGCGGCAATTCCATATTCATCAAGGCTGATGACAATGGATTCACCTTCTACAAAATCAAACCAAAAATTAGCATTGTTTGGCAGCCGCCTTTTCGGATGCCCATTAAGATGAGAATGAGGAATTTTTGTTAAAACACCATTAATCAACTGGTCTCGTAATTTACTTAATCTCTTGGATTCTGTTTTCATCTGCTTTTGGCAGATTTCAATGGCTTTTCCAAAGCCAACAATAGCCGGGATATTAACAGTTGAAGACCTAAAACCAAATTCATGGCCTCCGCCATGCAGCAAGGGATCTATTTTTGTTCCTTTCCTAATATATAGCAAAGCCGCGCTTTTTGGCCCGTAGATTTTATGCGAAGAAGCAGTTAATAAATCAACTTCCATTTTCTGGACGTCAATGGGTATTTTTCCAAAAGTTTGAGCGGCATCAGTATGAAAATAGACTCCTTTTTTTCGGCAGATTTTTCCTATCTTTTCAATTGGTTGAATTGTTCCGATTTCATTATTGCCATGAATAATTGAAACCAAAATAGTGTCTTTATTGATAGCTTGCTCCACATCTTTGGGATTTATCAAGCCGTATTTGTCAGGTTTGATTTGAGTGATTTTAAAACCTATCTTTTGCAGCCAAAGAGCGCTGTTTAAAACGCAATCATGCTCAATAGCGGTAATAATGATGTGCTTCCCTTTTTTTTGGTTGGCAAAAGCCACACCTTTTAAAGCAAAATTATTGCTTTCTGTTGCCGAACTGGTAAAAACAATTTCTTCTGCGTGTTTTGCCTTAATGGCTTTGGTAGCTATTAAGCGCGCTTCTTCTAATGCTTTTTTTGCCTCACGGCCTAATTTATAAAGAGAAACAGAATTACCGAATTTTTGATTCAAATAAGGAAGCATCGCTTTTAAAACTCGGGAATCAATAGGTGTTGTCGCCGCATAATCCAAATATACCCCCATATCATAACGACGACTGGTTTTGTCAGTTTTAATGCTTTGTTTTTGTTTGGTGTGGGGGTATACTTGTTTTGTCTTCTTCATAGTTTAAAATCTGAGAGAAACTATATTAGATTTTCTTATTTTAGCACACAAAATATTGATTTACAATTTATTTAATTTTTGGTATTTTATAAAGAGTTGAAACGGCTTGATTATAAAATGAGTTTGCCCTTTGTGCCGATGTAGCTTAGTGGCAAAGCAATGGTTTCGTAAACCATCGACGGCAGTTCGATTCTGCCCATCGGCTTGGCTTTTATCTTTTAAAATTTCTGGATTTAAAGACGGCAGCATTTTGTGTAAAGAGACAATCATTTGCTAAATTTGATATAATCTATTGATATTGGTATAATAAATTATATCAAATAAAGGTCGAGGCAAAATAAAGAAATCTTTAATTTTTTTTCAGAATTTAAAATGAAATCAAAAAATATTTGGATAATTTTAGCGATAATTATTCTTATTATTATCGGCGCTCTTGCTTGGCAAAGCACAGCAAATAAAGTAGATGATGGTTCTATAATTAATGGCGCAGAAGAGGGAGATCAGATAGAGGAATCGCCAGCAGCAGGAGATATTGGCGCAATGACTGATGATATTTTTGTTGAGCTAGCGGCGCAAAGCACTTATTATGCCCAGACAGATATGGAAAATTGGTTAACTCATATGGAGGATTTGTATAATCAATATGGCGTAACCGAAGAAAATTTTAATGCCTTTGCTGCATTCTTAGACAACAATCCTGCACGTTCAGTAGAGATTGCCGAAAAATACTCCGCGAGATTAACTGAATTACTGGGTACAACTGGAGAATAATTATTAAGTTATCCACAAGAAAGGACTTGACATTAATTTTTTCTTTGCTATACTAAAAATGGTGTTATTTGAAAGCCGCAAGGCCTCCAAATAACACCACTGCTGTCGTTTTTGGCTTGCCAAAGACGGCAGCATTTTTTTATTCATAAATCAATGTTTAGAGGTTCAACCTCTAAACATTGATGAAGTTGGGATGTCAGACGTCCCAAATATTTAAAAGTATTACTATGTACCCTTCTAGTGCATATTCTTGACATTATTTTAAAAATAAATATAATGTATTTAAAGGTCGGAAATAAATTAATTAAAGTTTTAATGTATTATGTATAGTTTAATTCCTCGCGATTTTTTTGATCTGGATAAAATTTTTGATGAGGATACTCCTCAACTGCCAGAATTATTTCCGATGAAATTAAAAGAACCAGCGTTGGATCTCTATGAGACAGATAAAGAAGTGGTGGCTGAATTGAATGCGCCGGGTTTTGACCCGGATAAAATAGAGGCCACTGTTGAGGATCAGTATCTGAGAGTAAAAGGAACGATGGAAAAGGAGAAAGAAACAAAGAAAAAAGAATATTGGCGTAAAGAAATAAGGCATGGCAGTTTTGAAAGAATGGTTAGATTGCCAGTCCCCGTAGATGAAAAAAAGATAAAGGCATCGTATAAAAAAGGCGTTTTAACCATTACGATGCCGAAGAAAACTGCTGTCAAAGAAAAAACGGTAAAGATTAAAGTAGAAGGAAAAGAATAAATTGATTAAAAGCCGGGTATTATCCCGGCTTTTAAGTTATCCACAATCAAGGACTTGACATTAATTTTTTCTTTGCTATACTAAGGATGGTGTTATTTGAAAGCCGCAAGGCTTACAAATAACACCACTGCTGTCGTTTTTGGCTTGCCAAAGACGGCAGCATTTTTTTATTCATAAATCAATGTTTAGAGGTTCAACCTCTAAACATTGATGAAGTTGGGATGTCAGACGTCCCAAAT
>CAZJVL010000048.1:0-3735 GCA_964549875.1 uncultured Candidatus Saccharibacteria bacterium | reverse complement strand
TTATGATAACGAAGCTTATCAATATTAAAATCTTCACTTATTGCCGTGCCCAAAGCGACAATTAAAGATTTAATTTCTTCTGAAGACATCATCTTGTCAAAACGACTTTTCTCTATATTAAGGATTTTACCTCTCAATGGTAAGATTGCCTGAATATTGCGGTCTCTCCCTGTTTTCGCACTGCCCCCGGCGCTATCTCCTTCAACAATAAATAGTTCTGAATCTTTAGCTTGGCGAGTGATACAATCAGCTAATTTTCCGGGTAAAGTCATTCCTTCCAAAACTCCTTTCCTCAAAATATTTTCTCTCGCCTTTTTTGCCGCTTCCCGAGCCCGGGCGCTTAACGAAGCTTTTTCAATAATTTTTTTAGCGTCTTCTTTGTTAATTTCCAGAAATTCTTTAAAACTTTCTGCAACCACCTGCTCTACAGCAGTTCTCGCCTCAGGGTTTCCCAGCTTTGCTTTGGTTTGTCCTTCAAACTGAGGCTCCTTTAATTTCACGCTGATAACCGCTACTAATCCTTCACGGGTGTCTTCTCCAATAAAACCATTGCTACCATTTTTAAAAATCTCCTGTTCTTTAGCATAATCATTCAAACTTCTGGTGAGAGCGGAGCGAAATCCGGTTAAATGCATTCCTCCTTCAGGGGTATAGATATTATTGGCAAAAGACAATTCTGTGCTTTCAGAATCATCAACATAAACCAAAGCTACTTCTATTAAAATTTCGTCTTTTTCCTGCTTCACATAAAAAATATTTTCCATTAAACCTTGATAATGCTTAGATAGATATTTAACAAAAGCGATTATGCCGCTTTCAAAATGAAAAGTATAAGATGACAGCTTTGCGCCTTCCCGGTTATCTTTAAATTTGATGACTATTCCCGGTGTTAAATAAGCTTGTTGGCGTAAATGGTCTAAAATTTTCTTGGTATCAAATTCAATTTCTTTAAAAATTTCTGGATCTGGTTTAAAAATTATCTTCGTGCCTCTCTCTTGAGATTTACCAACCTTCTGCAACTTGGTTGTCGGTTTGCCCCGGCTATATTCTTGACTGTAAAAAACGCCATCGCGATAAACTTCTGCCCGCAAATATTCTGAAAGGGCATTAACAACAGAAACCCCAACGCCATGCAAACCACCGGCAACCTTATACGATTTACCGCCAAACTTGCCACCAGCATGAAGCGTGCATAATACAGTTTCTAAGGCTGATTTTTTGGTCTTTTTATGAATATCAACAGGAATTCCTCGACCATCATCAGTAACTGCTATTTCGTTTTCTTTTAATATCTCTATTTGGATATTCTTCGCATAACCAGCCATTGCTTCGTCAATCGAATTATCAACGCATTCCCAAATTAAATGATGTAAACCCTCAGCGCCAGTAGAACCGATATACATCCCCGGTCTTCGCCGCACCGGCTCTAACCCCTCTAAAACATAGATATCTTTAGCTGTATATGAATTATTGTTGTCAATAATTGTTTCTGTTTTTTCTGCCTTTTTTTTAAACTTTTCTTTTGTTTTTTTTACCATAATCCAATTTAACTTTTATCTAATCTTCGCCCCCAAATTCTTGAGAGCTTGATAAATTTTTTCCATCTCTTTTTCCACTTCTGCATTTGTTAAAGTGTGATGAGGAGAGCGAAAGACAAAATGAAAAGACAAACTTTTATTTCCTCGGGGCAAATTTTGCCCGACATAAACATCAAACAAATTAACCTCTTCTAAAAACGCAGGCGAAGCTTTTTGAACAACAGATAGAACTTCATCAACCAAAACATTCTGCGGAATCACTAAGGAAATGTCTCTGACAACTGATGGATATTTTGGCAAAGAATGAAATTTTTTCTCTTCAGCGGCAAAATCGAAAAAAATATCCAATTTAATTTCCCAAAAAATTATTTCTCCGCCGCAATCATACTTTTTTATCAATGACTTCTTTGGTTTTCCTAAAACGCCGATTAAACTTTTACCGCGAAAAATCCCTGCTCCTTGTTCTAATAATTCAGAAAATTCGGTTTTATCCAGCGGTTTAAAATCATAGCCAGTAGAATCAATCCCAAAATTATGAAATAAACTTTCAATTATGCCTTTCGTCTCGTAGAAAATTTTATTGCCTGATGAATTAATTTTTTGGGCTAAAATTCCACCAAGAACAAATCTTTCATCTTGAAGCGAATAAATCTTTCCTATCTCAAAAAATCTGACTTTATCAACAAAGCGAAAGTTATTATTAACATTTTTCAGAAAATTAATCAAAAGAGTCGGCCGTAAATATTTGCTCAAAGAACTCGTCGGGTTTTCTATTTCTATTATTTTTAAGAGCCATTGCCGAGGAAGAATGTCTTTATCTTCCTCTGCCATAAATGAGTAATTATAGACCTCCTCAAGCTCATACTCTCGCAGCCAATCTTTAATTTTTTCCCGAAATATCCAAAATTCATTTCTCGGAGGCAATTTTAATTGTTCTTTTGGAAGAACGGGCTTTATGGTATCAATGCCTTCCAAACGAGCCACTTCTCCCATAACATCTTCTTTAATTTGCAAATCGTTGCGAAACTTTGGCGGCGCAACTAAAAGATATTCTTTGCGTTCTTTAATAGAAAAGCCCAGTAAAGAAAGATCGTGAATAATTTTTTTCTTTGGCATTTGCCATCCCAAAAATTTTTCCCAATTCTCCCATTTAACTGGGATTTCCTTTTTTTCATTTTTCCAACCAATAAGATCCTGAATTTTTTCTATTCTTCCTTTCAAAATATTACCCCCGGCTATCTGTTGAACCAGTTCTGCCAAACGATCAAGCGCTGACGCAGTTAATGCAAATGAAAGATTATGCTCAAATCTCCAGGAAGCGTCTGTCGTTAAACCCAATGTTCTTGAAGTTAGCCGAATGTTGCTTCCCTTAAAATTGGCGCTCTCTAAAATAATATTTCTTGTTTTCTTATTAACCGCTGTTTCTTGGCCTCCTTTTATACCGGCTAAGGCTATTGCCCGGTTATTATCGGCAATAACCATCATTTCTTTACCAAGAATATAATTTTTGCCGTCAAGGGCGTTTATTCTCTCTTGATTTTTTGCTTGCCTAACGATAATGATTTTCTTAAATTTTTGTTTGGGCTCAATAGCGTCAAAATCAAAAATATGCAAAGGCTGACCTGTTTCTAACATCACATAATTAGCGGCATCTACAAGATTATTAATTGAGCGAATGCCGCAATCATTTAATCTTTCTCTAAGCCATTTTGGAGATTCTTTTACTTGAACCCCTTGAATAACTCTGGCTGAATAATACCGGCAATTGGAAGTTTGAATTTTTAAAGATAAAAAATCTTTAGCTGATTTATCATCTTCTTTGAAAACAGGCTGCGGTAAATCAAATTTTTTACCTAAACAAGCGCTAATTTCTCGAGCAAGACCTAAATGGCCCGAAGCCCAAGCAACTTGATTTGACAAAAGCTCAATATCCAAAATCGGCCTTTTACCAAAATTTTTTACAGTTGTTTCAGCAAAATTCATCGTTAAAAGCTCCTCCAATTTCTGTGGTGTTTGTTTCAATCTCAATAAATCTTTTAACCAATTGTAAGAAAATTTCATGCTGATGTGATCCCGCCTAAATTTCCAGCGGGATAAAAATTATTATTTTTGATGTTTTTAATATTCGTTGAAAGATGCCCTCAAGCTGCAAACCGAAAATTTTGGCGGATTATAACATTGAGCACCCCCTTCTTTT
>CAZJVL010000047.1:0-3757 GCA_964549875.1 uncultured Candidatus Saccharibacteria bacterium | reverse complement strand
CATTTTGATTTTTGATCCTTCGACTTTGCTCAGGACAAGCTTTTGATTTTTGAATTTATATTACACTTCAATAACAATCGGGAGAATCATTGGTCGACGCTGTGTTTTTTTGAACAAAAAGAGGCCAATTTTATTTCTTAAATTATTACGAATATAACTTTCGTTAAATGTCTGGCCGCTGGTAGAAGAGCTTACAATTTCTTTTATTAACTTTTTAGTTTGATTGATTAAATCTTTGGATTCTTTCATATAAACAAATCCTTGAGAAATAATTTGAGGGTCATTATGAAGCAGCCCTGTTTTTTTATCAACTAAAGCGACGATAACAAAAATTCCGTCGCTAGCAAGAGTTTGTCTGGCTCTGAGAACTACTTCTTTGACATCGCCAACTCCCAACCCATCAACCATAACATAGTTAGTGGGAACAAATTTTTGAGTCGCTGTAATTTTGTTTTTATTTAATTCAACTATTTGGCCATTGGTAACGACAACGATATTTTTTGCGGCAATGCCAACAGATTCTGCTAATTCGCTATGAGCCTTAAGCATTGAGTAATGGCCATGAAGGGGCATAAAAAATTTGGGCTTAACTAAATTAATCATTGTTTTTAAATCCTCTTGATAACCATGACCAGAGGCATGAATATCAAGCATTTTATAATGATAAATTTTAGCTCCTTGTTTTGCTAAGTTGTCTTTCAAATTTTGAACAGCTAATTCATTGCCTGGAACAACAGAAGAGGAAAAGATGACGGCGTCGTCTTTTAAAATTCTTAAATGTTTATGTTGCTTATTCACTATTCTCATCAAAACAGCTTCAGGTTCTCCTTGGGCGCCGGTGCAAAGAACAGTTAATTTATTTGGATCAATACGACTTGCTTCTTGCCAGTTGATAAGAGTGCCTTTTTTTATGGATAAATATTTGAGTTTTTCAGCAATAGCCACATTTGTTTTCATAGCATATCCTTCAATAATGACTTTTCGCTGATACTTTTCAGAAAGGAGAATAGCTTGTTGAATACGACTGATTAATGAAGAAAAAGTTGAGAGAATAATTCTTCTCTGAGCGTTTCTAAAAACAGGGTCAAGATTGTCCATAATCGTCTTTTCTGAAATAGAATGTCCCGGGTTTTCAGCGCCGGTTGAATCAGCCAATAAAAGAGTTGTTCCAGGAGAGGCAAGGTCAATTATTCGTGAAAGATCAGCTGGCTTATCAGCTATTGGCTGCAAGTCAAATTTAAAGTCGGTGGCATACATAATTAAACCCGCAGGACTATTAATTGCTAATCCCAAGGTATCAGGAATATTATGATTTAAGTGAAAGGGAGTGATTTTAAAAGGTCCCAAGATTATATTCTGACCGGGTTTTATTTCTTGAATATTGAGTTTTTTCAAATGAGGAAAATCTTCTTGCCTTTTTAGGATTATTCCCCGGCTCAAGGGAGCAGTATAAATGGGTGGATAATTTAATTTATCAATTAAATAAGGAATCGCTCCAATATGATCATAATGGGCATGAGTAATAATAATTCCGAGTATTTGTTTTTCCGGATGTTTAATGAGGTATTCTATATTAGGGATAATAAAATCAATGCCGGGCATATCTTCATCAGGAAATTGTAAGCCCATATCAATAATCAAAACTTGGTTTTGGTACTCAAATAAAGTCATATTGCGGCCGATTTCTTCTAATCCTCCCAAAGCAATGATTTTTAAAAAATCAGAAAATTGCCCTGCTGTTTTTTGGGATCTTGTTTGTCGGTATTTTGTTTTGCGGTACATAGTATTTTTTTAATTAAGATAACTAAAAAATAGTTATCAAAATAGTTAAAATTTAAATGAAGAAAGTGCCTTGAGGGAGATTCGAACTCCCAATCCCTTGCGGGAACTAGCTCCTGAAGCTAGTGCGTATGCCAATTCCGCCATCAAGGCAAAATAACCTCTTTATATTTTATACTTCTTGACTCTGCTATTTATTATTTTTTTATAACGCGCCTTGTATTTAGATACCAATTTTCAACATCAGCAAATTTTTCTGAAGGGATATTAGCATATTGGATATTATTACCTTTGACTGTTTGAGGCAAAAGATAAAGATAAAAAGGATTATATAAGAAAATAGCTGGCTTTTCTTGAGAAAGAATTTCTTGAATATTTTTTAAATCTTCAATCCGCTTTTTTTCGTTGAAGGTCTGTCTCGTTGTTTCCAAGAATTTATCTAATTCTTGGTTTTGGTAAGCAGAAAGATTAAGCCCTGGATTTGTAGCTTGAGAAGAGTGCCAAAATGGATATAGATCAGGGTTTTGGAAAATAATTTCTCCAAAAAGAAGAGCATCATAGGACCGAGTTTGGATTACTTCTTTTTCAAGGTCTGCCAATGGTAATATCTGCAATTCCACGGAAATTCCTATTTTCTCCCAACAATTTGTTAGATAGTTCGCCACTTTTATTAATTCTTTATCATAAGGAAGGGAGAGAGTAAAATTTATTGAATTTTTTTCATTTTCATCTAACTTATCTAACTGGCTGATAGTTTTTTGAGTTTTTTCTGGGGGGTATTCTGTCTCTAAATCAAACATTTCGCCTAAGAAACCTGCGGTTAAAGGTCCCTCTAATGGAATGGCTTGTCCTTTTAATATCTCCATAACTAATTCTTGTTTTGGAATTGCCGAATTTAAGGCCTCGCGGATAGATTTGTCTCTAAAAAGGGGTTTTTCAAGATTTAAAAATATTGCGTAATAGCGCGGAAGAATTAAAGAACTAATTTTCAAATTTTTCTTGTTGACAAAAAAATCAATATCTTCGGTGAGGAGAGGGAAAAACCCGTCAATTTCTTTTTTAAGCAAGCCGTTTTTAGTCAATTCATAGGTATCGTAAAATCTAAAAATTAATCTTGAGATATAAGGTTTTTTCCCGAAATAGTTATCATTAGCGATCAATGAATAATTAATGATTTTTCCTTCTTTTGTTCTCTCTAAGCTCTCAAAAAGATAAGGGCCAGTGCCAATGGGCTTGAGGTTATATTCTGCTCCACTAAAATAATTGGGCTCAATGTTTTCCCAAAGATGCTTGGGAATTATTTTTAAAGTAAGATTTTGAAGAAAAGGTTGATAAGTATTTTTGAGATTAAAACGAACAACATTTGAGCCAACTTTCTCAACAATAACTCCTTCCCAATTTAATCTTCGGGGACTTTCAATATTTGGGTTTTGAATCGTTTCTATAGTAAAAACAACATCATCTGCTGAAAAAGGAACGCCGTCGTGCCAAAATACATTTTCTTTTAAAAAAACAGTATAACTGGTTCCGTCTTCATTAATTTCAACTTTGTCTGCTAATTCAGGAGTTAACGATCCTTTTCCGTCGATAGCAAAGAGGCCATTATAAATTAGTTCAATCAGGTCTTTTTCACAATCATTGGATTGAGAAAGAACAGGGTTGATATAAACTGGACGGCCAATAGTTCCCAAACGTAAAATTCCTCCTTCTTTAGGCTCTAAGACAGTAAATCTATTTAATAAATTATTGCCGAGAAGAATAATACCAATAAAAAGCAAGAGTAAGAATAAAAAACTAAGCAGTTTTTCTTTCAATGTCAATACTTGCCACCTCTTGGTGAAAGAGTTGAAAATAGTCTTCATTTAAAAAATCAAAAATAAAACATCAAAAAGTTAAATCAAATTATGTAAGGTATTAGACGCGTTGTATCTATAAAAAGTGTAAACCCTGTGGAATTCGCAAAGCGATTATTCAACAG
>CAZJVL010000046.1:0-3991 GCA_964549875.1 uncultured Candidatus Saccharibacteria bacterium | reverse complement strand
GAGCGCGAGCGCAAATTCCTCGCTGGGGAATTTGATAGCGTGTTTTTGAGACAACATTTCCTCGCCTGTTGTCCCCTGTTTTTCCACTAAACGACCTAAAAACAGTTGCTTCGCTTTTGTTCCCGTGATAAACTTATGACATAGCAATTTAACTATTTATTTTTATGAGACAGATATTTAAAGGAAAAATTACCTGGGTAGACATTACCTCGCCTAATGAAGAAGATATTGATTATCTGCGCAAAAATTATAGTTTTCATCCCCTTATTATCGAGGAGCTTAAGTCTGCCTCTCAAAGGGAGAAAGCTGAAGTTTATGATTCTTATATCTTCTTAGTTATTCATTTTCCTTGTTGGGATAATAGAGAACAAAAATCTTACCCCTGGGAATTAGATATTATTATTGCCAAAGATAGTTTGGTTACTGTTTGTCGCGAAACAAACGTTGAAATGAGAGAAGAACTGATGGAAAAGGTTTACAGCAAAGATTTTGAAAATTTATATCTTGATGACTCAGTAAAACTGCTCTATTTTATTCTTGAGTATTTTTTTGATTTTGCGATGCGGCAAATTGCCCATATTGAAGAAAAAATTGACCTTGTGGAAAAAGACATTTTTCAGGGAAAATCTGAACAGGTCATTCCCAATATTTCTTTTGTCAAAAGAGACATCCTGAGTTTTCAAAGAACATTCAAATATCTAAAAGAAACCTTAAAATCTTTGTCAAGGCAAGGTCCGAGAATTTTTGGCGAGAAAAAACGCATCTATTTTGAAGATCTCGTCGGAGACAGCGTAAAAGTTGAAAATCTCATTTCCAGTTTTAAAGACAATATTGAGTCGCTGGAGGATACCAATAATTCCTTAATTGAACATAAAATCAACATCCTCACTAGGGTTTATACTATTCTTTCCTTAATAACCTGGCCAGCCCTTTTGGTGATCAGTGCTTACCAAATGAATACGCGTTTTCTGCCTTTTGTTGGATCAGCCAATGACTTTTGGATTATTTTATTTGTTGCCTTTATCCCTTCGGCTGTAATTTTCTTCTGCCTCAAAAAGAAGCAACTACTATGATTAGATTTTATAATACCCTGACCAGAAAAAAAGAAATTTTTAAGCCCGTGGAAAAGAAAAAAGTCGGGCTTTATACTTGCGGCCCGACTGTCTATTCTTACGCTCATTTAGGAAATTTGAGAACATATATTTTTGAGGATATTTTAAAAAGAGTTCTATTATATCAAGGATATAAAGTAAAACATGTGATGAATATCACTGATGTCGGTCATCTTACTTCTGATAGCGACACCGGAGAGGATAAAGTAGAGAAAGCGGCAGAAAAACAGAAAAAATCAGCTTACCAAATAGCTGAATTCTATACTAAAACTTTTTTTGATGACTGCAAAAAATTAAATATCCTCGCGCCAGACATAATTGCCCCAGCAACAAAGCATATAAATGAGGCAATTGCCTTAATTCAGGATTTGGAAAAAAAGGGATTTACTTACAAAACTAAAGATGGTATTTATTTTGACACTTCTAAATTAAAAGATTATGGCAAACTTACAGGAATGGATTTTAAGAAGCTTAATCAAACCTTGAAAGCCGGAGCCAGAATAGAGTTTTCTTCCGAGAAAAAAAATGTCACCGATTTCTCTGTTTGGAAGTTTTCACCTCGTGATCAAAAAAGGCAAATGGAATGGCCGTCTCCTTGGGGTGTCGGTTTTCCGGGCTGGCATATTGAATGCGCGGTTATTAATTTAAAATATTTAGGCAACGCCTTCCACGATGGATCTTTTATGCCGCAAAAAGCGCAAACCATAGATATTCACACTGGTGGCAGCGATTTAATACCAATACACCATACTAATGAGATTGCTCAAGTAGAAGCAGTAACAGGGAAAAAATTTGTGAACTTCTGGCTCCATGGAGAATTTCTTGTTCTAAAAGATTCACGGATGGGTAAATCCAAAGGCAATGTCATTTTAGTCAATGATTTAATAAAAAAGGGATTTTCTCCTTTGGCTTTCCGCTACCTCAATTTGAATGCCCATTACCGAAAACCTTTAGAATTTTCCTGGCAAGCGTTAAAAAACGCCCAAGAGGGGTTAAATGATCTTCATAATTTTATTCATCATTGCCTCATAAATAGCAAAGAAAAGAAAGTTAAAATTAAGTTTTCACCTTTGCTTATAAAAACCAAAAAAGAGTTTGAACAAGCTATTTATGACGACCTAAATACTCCCCAAGCATTGGCTATTTTCTGGAAACTAATTAAAAATTATTACCAAGGAAAAGTTGAGCCGGAACAAAGCTATCAATTAGCCCTAATTTTTGATAGAATATTTGCCTTAGGACTCAATACTATCAGCCTCACGCCTTTACCCCAAAAAGTGCAAATGCTAAATAAGCAGAGGGAGCAAATGAGAAAAATAGGAAAATGGAGAGAAGCTGATAAAATAAGAAAAGAAATAGAAGAATTGGGCTTTGCGGTAACCGATACCAAAGAAAAAACAATTATTAAACCCAAAGAAAAATATCAATAATTTAAAATTTTAGGAGTTTAATTTATGGCTAATAAAAATAACTTAGACGCGGTTCAAAATAAGCTGCCGCCTCAAAATATTGAAGCCGAGGAATCCACCCTAGGGGCTTTAATGATTGACAAGGATGCTATTACTAAAGTGGCTGATTCTTTATTTGCCGAGGATTTTTACAAACCTGAGCACCGCCTTATCTATGAAGCTATTTTAGATTTATATCGCAAAAATGCGCCCATTGACGTTCTCTCTTTAACTAATCGCTTAAAAGAGAAAAAACTTCTGGAAGAAATTGGCGGTGTTAGTTTTTTAACTTCTTTAGTAAATAAAACTCCAAGCAGCGCTCATATAAGCCATTATGCCCAAATTGTTCATGAAAAAAAGATTCTGCGCGATTTAATATCTGCTTCTTATAAAATCGCCGAGTTGGGTTGGCAAGAATCAGAAGATATAAATAATGTTTTGGATAAAGCCGAGCAAGCAATTTTTTCTGTCTCTCAAAAGTCAATCGGTTACGATTTTGTAAACTTGAAAGATGAACTAATAAAGGCCTTTGAACGCATAGATCAATTACATAAAGGCGGTAATAAATTAAGAGGCCTTAGTACTGGGTTTTACGATTTAGATAATAAATTGGCTGGTTTGCAAAAATCTGACTTAATTATTGTTGGCGGCCGACCTTCTTTAGGAAAAACCTCTTTTGCATTAGATATCGCCCGCCATGTCGCTTTAAGAGAAAAAACTCCTGTCGGAATATTCAGTTTGGAAATGGCAAAAGATCAATTAGTTGACCGGTTAATTGCTGCTGAATCAACAGTGGATTTGTGGAAAATAAGAACCGGTACGCTTTCAACCCAAGAAGAAGCCAATGATTTTGACTTAATTCAGGACACTTTATCGCGTTTAGCAGAGGCGCCAATCTTTATTGACGACATTCCTTCACCCACCGTGATGCAAATCAGAACTATGGCGCGGCGGCTGCAGACACAAGTTGATTTAGGGTTAATAGTTATAGATTACATTCAATTAATCGCTCCATCGCTTACTCAAGCAAGTCCTGTTCAACAATATACTGAAATATCACGTTCTTTAAAAGCTTTAGCTAGAGAATTAAACATCCCTGTTCTCGCTCTTTCCCAGCTTTCCCGAGCCGTGGAGCAAAGAGGGCCTCTTTGTATTCCCCGTTTATCTGACCTGAGAGAAACCGGAAGTTTAGAGCAAGATGCAGATGTGGTGATGTTTGTTTATCGCGAGGATCGCTACAAAGAAGATACTGAAAAACAAAATATTGCCGAAATCAGAATTGCCAAACATCGTAATGGACCTTTGGGAGTTGTGAATTTATATTTCAACGAGCAATTAGCCAGCTTCCGCAACTTAGAGAAAGAAGAAAATATCTATGAACCAAATGAAGAATAATGGGTTAAACCCGAAATACGAAATACGAAACAAATT
>CAZJVL010000045.1:0-4053 GCA_964549875.1 uncultured Candidatus Saccharibacteria bacterium | reverse complement strand
TCGGGTGGGCGAAGAAATTAACGCTCAAAGCTTAATTGCGATGGGTAAGGAAAATAGAACCCACATTTTTTCTTCGAGCGCGGTTTTAATTGGCACTTTGGCGGCTTATTATCAAATTCCCTATCTTGAAGGGATAATCACCATGGGGATTTCTTTATTGATTTTGGAAATTGGGCTCTCTTCAGGCAAAGAAGCGGTTTTGTCATTAATGGATGTTAGTCCGGGCAAAAAAGTGGAGGAAAAAGTTGCCAAGGCCATTGAGTCGGCGCCAGGAGTGGAGGAATTTTGGGATTTAAAATTAAGAAAATCGGGCCCTTATGTATTTGGCCAAGTTAAGGTAGGGGTAAGAAAGTTTATTGACGTTACTCGGGCCCATGAGGTTGCCGATAAAATTGAAAAAGAGGTCAAAAAGGTTGTTCCCAATCTTGACTCTTTGGCGGTTCATATTGAGCCGTTTAGAAGTGATTTTTGTCATTTAGTTATTCCGGTTAAAGATAAAAAAGATTTGGAATCGACTCTTGATAACCGCCTTGGTCGAGCGCCATATTTTTTCTTTGTTAATTTAGAAAAAGATGAAATTAAGGGCTTTTATTTTATTGAGAATAAGTTTAAAGATAAAAAAGTTCGGGCCGGTTTAGCGGCGGCAAAACTAATTGTCGATCAAAAAAGCCAGGTTTTAATCGCCAATCAGGTCGGCGAGATTTCTTTTCACACCCTTCATGATAATTTAGTTGATATTTATCAGGCAAAAAAAGCCAAAACCGCCAAAGAAGCGATTAGCTTATTTTTGAAGGGAGAAATTGATCAGATGGTCGCACCAACAAAGGAAAAAAATTAAATGGCGGGCGTAAAAACGATGGCTATCACTGGTGGTAAAGGTGGTGTTGGCAAATCAACGGTGGCGATTCTTTTGGCCAACAAGCTTCGAAAAGAGGGCAAAAGAGTGGTTTTGGCCGATTGTGATGTCGAATGCCCCAACGACTATCTTCTTTTAGGCCAAGAATTAAATAAGCCAGTCAAGAAAGTAACGGCCCAATTTCCTAAACTAATAAAGGAAAAGTGTCAAACCCACCTGCCGGACGGGCAGGAGTGCGGTCTTTGCGTTGACAAGTGCCGCTCTAATGCCATTTTCCAAGCTCCTGGTCAATACCCAATTTTCTTAGAAGAGCTTTGTTCCGGTTGTGGTCTTTGCTGGCATCTTTGTCCCCATCAGGCCATTTCGATTAAGAAAAAAGTTATTGGCGAGATTTTTCAAAATAAAATAGCGGATAATTTTTATTTAGTAACTGGTCAATCGGTAGGAGTAGTCGAAGAATCAGGACCAATAGTTAGCCAAACTAAAAAGTTGGCCCAAGAATTAGCTGAAAAAATTGAAGCTGATTATTTATTGGTTGATACGGCCGTAGGCTTGCATTGCGGCGTAATTCGGGCCCTAATGGGAGCGGATTTAGCCTTTGCGGTGACTGAACCCACCCCCTTGGGGGCCCATGACTTGAGGTTAATTTTAGAGTTGTTATCTATTCTTAAGGTAAGGGCTAAAATTATTCTCAATCAGGCCGATTTAGGAGTGAAAGAGCCAATTGTCAAAATTGCCCAAGAGAAAAAAACGCCGATAGAATATCAATTACCTTATTCTAAAGAATTGGCTAAAGCTTATTCACAAGGAAAATTAGCAAAAATTAATATTTTTTCATGACTAAAATTGCCGTTGTTTCCGGTAAGGGCGGGGTAGGCAAATCAATGCTCTCCTCTTCTCTTTGTCTTTATTTATCCCAAAATCAAAAAATTGTTGCTGTTGATGGCGACGTTGATGCTCCTAACCTTCATTTGTGGTTAGGATTAGGTGAATCCTGGGATGAAGAAAAAGAAATTTCTGTTTTTGAAAAACCGGTTTTTGATTTAGAGAAATGCACCGGCTGTGGAAAGTGTGCCCAAATTTGTGCCTTTGGGGCTTTGGAAATGAAAAAAGGCAAGCCAAATTTAAACAGATTTATCTGTGAGGGTTGTGGAGCTGGCGAAGAAATTTGTCCAGTGGGGGCGATTAAAATGAAACCGGTAGAAGGGGCCAAAATTAGGATTAAAAAAGATACTGGCGGTTTTCCCTTAGTTTCGGCTCAGCTTTATCCGGGCCAAACTGGTTCGGGTAAAGTAGTTGACCAGATACTCAATAGGGCCGAACATTTTTCTTACCAAACGATGGTAATTGATGCTCCGGCCGGAACCGGCTGTCCAGTAATTGCCGTTTTAAAAGAAACGGATTTTGTCATTTTGGTTACCGAGCCTACCCCTTCAGGCTTTACCGATTTAAAACGAGCCTTGGGAGTGGTTGACCATTTTGGGCTTCCTTTTGGGATTGTTGTTAATAAGTGGGATCTTAATCCATCTTATGTTAAGAAAATAGTTCATTTTGCCGGGCAAAACTTTTTAGGGAAAATTAGCTATAATCAAAAAATATTTTCGGCTCTGGCTAATTTAGAGCCGATTATGACTACCAATTTGCCGACCAAGCAAGAAATGAAAAAAATTTTTTTAAGGCTTTTTGATCGTTTAAAGTAAGACTACTAATTACCCGGTTATGTTAAAATCTAATCTTAAGGGGAAATCAGTCTAGATAATTAAATGGAAAGAACAAAGAAAAACTTTTTAGTAACCATTGCCGCTGTTTTTCTGTTAATTTTTGGTTTATTTATTCCCGCCAAAATTGAGGCTCAAGAAAAGGTCTCTCTTCATTTATTTTGGTCTTATGGTTGTCCGCACTGCCAAAAAGAGAAGATTTTTTTAGCCAAGTTAGTCGAGAAATATCCCCAGTTGGAGATTAAAGACTACGAAGTTAGTTCTAGCCAGACCAATGCGGCTCTTTTAAAAAAAGCCGGTGACTCTTTGGGAGTAAATGTTTCCGGGGTTCCTTTTACGGTAATTGGTCAAGAATATTTTGTTGGTTATTTAAACGATGAGACTACCGGTAAGGAAATTGAGGCGGCGGTTAATTGTGCTTTAGAAAATGGTTGCCAAGATGTGGTTGGTAGCCTTTTTTCTAGGAATGAAGAAAGCGACCAAGACAAAGTAAAAGGAGCCGCTGACATAATTGAGGTGCCTATTTTTGGCCAGCTAGATACTAAAAAACTTTCTTTGCCGGTCTTAACTTTTGTGATTGCTCTTTTGGACGGCTTTAATCCTTGCGCTATGTGGGTTTTACTATTTCTGATTAGTCTCCTTTTGGGCATGAAAGATAAAAAAAAGATGTGGGTTTTAGGAAGCGTTTTTATTGTTGCTAGCGGTTTTGTTTATTTTCTTTTTCTGTCGGCTTGGCTAAATCTCTTTTTATTTTTAGGTTGGGTAACCTGGATTCGAATTTTAGTTGGTCTGGTTGCTCTTGGTGCCGGTGGCTATTATTTATGGGATTATATCACCAATAAAAGCGGAGCCTGTAGGGTGATGGGAAGCAAAAAAAAGCAAAAAGTTTTTGATAACTTAAAAAAAGTTACCCAAAAAAAACAATTGGGTTTAGCGGTTTTGGGGATGATTGTCTTGGCTTTTGCGGTTAATTTAGTGGAGCTGGTTTGTTCGGCTGGTTTGCCGGCCATTTATACTCAAGTTTTGTCTTTGGCTAATTTGCCTACCTGGCAATATTATCTTTATCTTATTTTTTATATTTTAATTTTTATGCTTGATGATTTAGTGGTATTTTTTGTGGCCATGACTACTCTAAAAATAACCGGCTTAAGCACTAAGTATAGTCGCTTCTCCCATCTTTTTGGCGGGATTCTAATTTTTATTATTGGCCTTTTGCTTATCTTTAAACCGGAAGTTTTAATGTTTGGCTAAAATTGCGAGGTTGTTATGAAGAGTGTCAGCAAGCGGTGATGGATCTTATTAGCATCGAGGAGCATCTTTGTTATAATGTTTTAGATCCTGAATCAAGTTCAAAGCCTGCCCTAAACCTAATTCAGGGATAACATTTATATTTCAGCAATAAAAACGATGGACTTTAAAGATTATCAAAAGTTTTCCCGCAAAACGGCCATTTATCCCCGAAAAGGGAAAAACTTTATC
>CAZJVL010000044.1:0-4060 GCA_964549875.1 uncultured Candidatus Saccharibacteria bacterium | reverse complement strand
CTGTATTCTGTATAAATTAATTTTAAATTACCAATTTTAAATTTTAAATCAATTTTAAATGTTTTAATTTTTAAACTTTTGACTTTTAATTTTACATTTTGATTTTTGATTTTTGATTTTATAGTATGTCTTTACTGGATATTTTTTTTCCTGATGTCAGTAGTCGTTATCAGAAAGAAAAATCAAAAATTATTGCTGCAATCAACGAAAAAGAAAAAGAAATTTGTGATTTAGCGCCTGAGGAATTTCCAAAAAGAATAAAATCATTGAAAAAACAAGTTTCAGAAGGCAGTAATTTAGATTTTATCTTACCAGAAGTTTTCGCATTGGTCCGGGAAGCCAGCAAACGCACTTTAAAACAGCGCCATTTTGATGTTCAGCTTTTAGGAGGTATTGGCTTGCATGAAGGAAAAATAATTGAGATGAAAACCGGCGAGGGGAAAACTTTAGCCGCTACTTTGCCAGCGGCTTTAAATGCCCTTCTTGGACAAGGGGTTCATATTGTTACTGTTAATGATTATTTGGCTAAACGAGATACAGCATGGATGGGGCAAATTTACGACTATTTAGGTTTGACTGTAGGATGTTTAAGCCAAGAAGGAAGCTATCTTTACGATTCGCAATATAAATTAGAAAAATTAGAAAGGAGAAAAGAAGTTGATGAACAAAGAGACGAAATTGGCAGTTTTAAGGTTTTTAAAGAATTTCTCCGGCCGGTGGATAAAAAAGAGGCATATTTAGCAGATATTACTTATGGTACCAATAGTGAATTTGGATTTGATTATTTACGTGATCATTTAGTTTCATCTTTGGATGAAAAAGTCCAGAGAAGGCATCATTATGTGATTATTGATGAAGCAGATAGCGTTTTGATTGATGAGGCGAGAACGCCCTTAATTATTTCTGTTCCTGATCAGCAAGCGGCGAGATTGTATCAGGAATTTACACAAGTTGTGCCCAAATTAAAAAGAGATTTAGATTTTACGATTAATGAAAAAGACAAAGCCGTTTCTTTAACCGAAGAAGGGCTCAATAAACTTGAAAAAATATTTGGTTTTAATATTTTTGACGAAAAAGGGCTTTTATATGTTCATCATTTAGAAACAGCTCTGAAGGCGAATTATTTGTTTTCAAAAGACCGTGATTATATTGTTCAAGACGGGAAGATTATTATTGTTGATGAATTTACAGGACGGTTATTGCCGGACCGAAGATATTCAGGCGGTTTGCATCAGGCGATTGAGGCAAAAGAAAGAGTGCCGATTCAGAGAGAAAGCCGGACAGTGGCGACGATTACTTTGCAAAATTATTTCCGCCTTTATCAAAAGTTATCTGGAATGACTGGAACAGCCTTTACTTCAGCAGAAGAATTTAAAAAAGTCTATAACGCCGAAGTGGTTGTTATTCCAACCAATAAGCCGATGGTTAGAAAAGATTTACCTGACAGAGTTTACAGCACCCAAGAGGCGAAATTAAAAGCTATTGTGCGTGAGGCAAAAGAAAGACATCAAAATGGCCAGCCAATTTTAATTGGCACCCCTTCTGTGGAAAAAAATGAATTGCTCAGTCTTTATTTAAAGAGAGATGGAGTGCCTCATAATATCTTGAATGCTAAAAATCATGAAAAAGAAGGGGAAATAATCGCTCAAGCCGGTAAAATTAATGCAGTAACCGTAGCTACCAATATGGCTGGCCGGGGAGTGGATATTATTTTAGGCGGTAATCCACCAGAGGAAGAACAAAGAAAGAAGGTATTAGAACTTGGCGGGCTTCATGTTATTGGCACTGAACGGCATGAAGCGAGGAGAATAGATAACCAATTAAGAGGCAGATCAGGGCGGCAAGGCGATGTTGGTTCTTCTCAGTTTTTTATTTCCTTGGAAGATGACTTAATGCGTATTTTTGCTCCAAAATATTTATCAGGAATGATGCAAAAATTAGGTTGGCCTGAGGATCAACCGCTTGAGCATCCAATGGTCACCAAAGCCTTAGAAACCGCTCAATCAAAAATAGAAGGATTTTATTTTGACATTAGAAAACATATATTAGAATACGATGATGTTATTAATAAACAGCGGATTGCTTTTTATAAAATTAGAGATGGTCTTTTGGAAAAAGCGGCGACAAACCAATTAAAGGATTATATTAAAGATATTTTTGGAGAACTTAATGAAGAGTTTCCAGAGAAGAATTTTCAGGAAAAATCAGCAGTTATAGAGGAAGAAAAATTAGAGAACATTTTAAAAGCGATTATTTTGAGAATTTTAGATTCTTTATGGATGGAACATATTGAAAAAATGGAATTTTTGAGAGATTCTACTTCTCTGCGGGCTTATGGAGGGAAGGATTCTTTGGTAGAATATAAGAAAGAGAGTTATTTTTTCTATAAAGATCTGGAACAAAGATTTAAATCTTTATTGGTGAATAACGTGAAAAGCATACTTTCGGCGGAAATAAAGATTGAAAAACATTAATTTTTAATTTTACAATTTTACAATTTACATGGCAAAAAGAAACAAGATACAAGAAACAAGATACAAACAAGATACAAGAAACAAAATACAAACTGTTTGAAATTTGTGATTTGTGATTTGTAATTTGTTTGTAATTTGTAATTTGTAATTTGTAATTTGCTTAGGATTTAGAATTTAGGATTTAGGATTTTATGTTCTCTCTTAATTCATAATTCTTAATTCTAAATTCTAATTGTGGGTTTTGAGCTTTGAGTTATTAATATGTATAACGTTTCTACCCAAAAGTTCACTGGGCCCTTAGATCTCTTATTGCAACTGGTAGAAAAGAACCATTTAGAAATTACGGAAATTTCTTTAGCTCATGTTACTCAGGATTACCTTGTTTATGTAGGTAGCCAAGATTTTATCGCCCCGGAAGAATTAGCAGATTTTTTAGTTGTTGCCGCAACTCTTCTTTTAATAAAGTCAAAAACACTATTGCCAGTCATGACTTTAAAGCCAGAAGAAGAGGAGGAAATTTTTGATTTGGAAAATCGTCTGCAATTATATAAAAAATACAAAGAAAAGGGAAAAGAGATTCAGTCATTATGGCAAAAGGGAATTTATCTTTTTACGCGGCCGCCTTGGAAAGAGACAATAATTGAATTTTCACCGCCTCCACATTTTGAGGCCGCTGATTTAGCAAACTTTTTTAAAAAAACTTTAATAGGGATAGAAGAATCAATCCCTTTGGAGAAAAAAAAGATTGCTAAAATAGTAAGTCTTAAAGAAAGAATTCAAGAATTAATGGAAAAATTAACCCAAGGGAAGAATTACAGTTTTGAAGAATTAATTAGCCAAAGTAAAGATAAAAAAATGGATTTGATCGTGACTTTTTTGGCAATTCTTTATTTAGTCAAAGAAAATTTAATCAAAGTAAAACAAGATAAAAATTTCAGTTCATTATGGATATCAAGTCAAAAATAGAGAGCTTGCTTTTTGCCGCCGGCGAGCCACTTTCATTGCAAAAATTAACTAAACTTACTGGTGAAAGTGAAACAAAAATAAAAGAGGCCTTGGAAATTTTGAGTGAAGAATTGAAAAGCCAGGCAAGGGGGATAAGGATTCTTTCTCATAACGGAGAGTGGTTGATGGTTACTGCTCCTGAGGCAGCGCCTTTAGTTCAAAAATTAAAAAAAGAGGTTTTTGAAGGCGACTTAACTAATGCTTCTCAGGAAACTTTAGCTATTATCGCTTATCGGGGACCGGTTACCAGAACTGAAATAAATGAAATAAGGGGAGTTGAATCCAGCTATACAATTAATCAGTTGTTGGGCCGGGGGCTTGTTGAACGTTTCTATCACCCTCAAAGGCCTCATACTTTTCTTTATCAAATTTCTTTTGCTTTTTTACAGCACTTAGGAATTCATAGCGTTGAAGAATTGCCTCAATATGGAGAATTCAAAAAATAAAAAAAGAGATGGTTTTTTTTCTTATTTAGCGGCAGAAAAGCCTTATTTTTTTTGGACGCTTTTTGCTTTGAGTTTAGGACTGGTAATCTTTGGAATATTTTTTCAGCCGCCAGAAGCAGAAATTTCAATAGATGA
>CAZJVL010000043.1:0-4086 GCA_964549875.1 uncultured Candidatus Saccharibacteria bacterium | reverse complement strand
CAGACGAAAGAGATCTAAACACTGCAATAGCAAACGTAGACCTAGGAAAAGCAAACACAATACAACAATTACTTACTTCAGCAAAACAATTCACTGCTGGAATGAATCAAACTGAAAAAATAAATGCATACAAAGCAATTCAAGATAAGATAGTAAATGATCAAACTGAAAAAGCTTTTGCATATCAAAAAGAAAAAGATAAACGTGACGAAGAATTAAAAAGATATATAGCTAATCTGTCTAAATCTTCAGGGAACTTATTCAGTTTCTCTGACGACAGTATAAGCTTCTAAAAATATGCCAACATATAAATACGAAGATCTTGGATTAACAAAAGAACAAGCTCAAGCTATGTTTTCTGGCTTAAGTAAAGAGCAAGCCATAAAACTGGCTCAAGACCTGTATACTTCCACTCAAAAGAAAAAACAGGAAGAAATGGATAAATCTAACCCAACCGAGATGGGAATTCAAGCTGGGCAAGAAGCACAATCTATACTTAATGAATTTGATTCTGGAAAGGGTAAATTAGCCGTAGGAAAGAGTGCTCCAATTGGATGGTTGGCAGGAGTTATACCCGGAACAGAAACAGGAGATTTTAAAAAAAGAGTAGATATGCTAAAAGGAAAATTATCAGTAGATGCTAGTAGATATCTAAAAGGACAGGGTCAAATGTCTGATGCAGAAAGAGAATTATTAAAAAATGCAGTATCGGATCTTCAATATTCTCAAAGTGAAGAAGCATTCAAAAATTCTCTTAAACAGATTATTGATAAATTATCACCTAAAAAAAATAAAACTGAAAATCAAAACAATCAACCAGTCACCAGTGGTATAACCTCTACAGGTATAAAATTTACTGTGCAATAAAAATATGCCAATAGTAAAATTTGAAAACGGTGTTTCTGTAAATATTGAGGGAAATCCAACTCAAGCAGACATCGAAGAAATAGCATCTCAATTAGGAGTATCTAAACCACAAGAAAAAGAAAGTGGTATTTTAAAACGTAACTGGGAAGATCTAAAATCCAGTTTAAATAAAAGAGTAGATAATACTGGAGAAGCGATGAACAGAGATCAAAATGTTGGATCTAAAACATTGCAGGTTCTTGGACAGGGATTCGGAACAATTGGTGATGTGACAGGTGCTGGAGTTAGTACAGCACTTGATGCTGCTCAACTTAAAAAACCACTAGAAAAAGGTGTTCAAAAAATATTTGAAACAGAACCAGTTAAAAATACTATTAAGGCATATCAAGGATTTAAACAAGAACATCCAGGGGCGGCTGGAAACATAGAGGCTGTCGGAAATATTGCTGATGCACTATTAAATGCCATTGGAGTTGGAGCAACAGCCAAAGGTGCAAAGATTATTGGAAAGGGTGCATTAGAAGCTGGAGAAGTTGGGGCAAAAGGAACTGCAGAAAGTTTTGCTAAAATGGTAGAAAAAATAGCATCAAAAAATACTCCGACTGAAGCAATGGGTCAAATTTTACAAGGAGAAACAAAAGATATTTCAAAGGGATTTAAGGCATTAAATTCTCTTGATTTAGGAAATATAAAAACATACCAAAATCTTGATAGCAAGATAAGCGAAAAAATAAAAGAATTAGCTCAGGGAGTTGATGTTGATTTAAGCAAAGATTCTACACTCAGAAAAATTGGTGAACTTTCTACTGAAATTAAAACCAAAGGTGGAAATGTTGCAAAATCAAATTTCATAGAAAAAGCACTTAATCATCTTTCAGAACTTTATGACAAAACTGGAGACATTGCTGAAAAAGCAGATATTGACGCACTTATCAAAAAAGCTACAGATGAGGGAATAACAAAAAAGGAGGTTAATGATATTGCTAGAAAATATGGTCAAGAATTTAACAAAAAAGCATTTGGAAAAAGCGGAGAAGCATTAACTAGCGTCAACGCTACAATGTTTGAGAATACTAGAAAAGGATTGAAAGATTTTGCAAGACAGGGAATAGAAGGTGCTGAAGCAAAAGCAAAAGATGAATTAATGAGTAACTTATATAATACTCAAAGACTTGTTCAGAAAAATATTGAAGCGGTAAATAAATTGAAGCAAAAGGCTGAAAAAATGGGTATTGGGAGAAAAGCACTTCGAGGAATAATTAAAGGTGCTGATATGGCTACTCTTGGAGGATTTAGAGCATTAAGAGAAGTATTGATCCAAAGTAATGTAGGAAGAAAGACTATGAACTTTCTGGACGTTGAAGATGCTCTTGAAAAAAATCTAAAAATAATTCAGGATGCTCATAAAAGTATTGGAACTACTCCAGAAAAATCACTTAAATCAATGCTTCAAAATCTTGGAAAATCACGTCCAACTGCTGAATCAATTTTCTCAGTATATCCACCTGTAAGTTCAGTCAAAAATTCTTCTGACAAACAATGATACAAAAACTCATAGACAAACTGAACATCAAAGTAACGTATCTTGATAGTGAATACATCCCGATCACAAAAAAGAGACGTGCGAGAGGTGCGTTCAGGTGGAACTATTTGGATCATCAAGGAGAAATACTGCTGGCAAAATCAGCAACTGACAGGACAAAACTTCATGAAGTTGGGCATGCAATGAACTTTATACTAGGACGAGGATCCAAGGTGTCTGACATGATAGGGATCGAGTCAGAGGAATTCGCAAATATCATGGCAGATACGTTGGAAAAACTGGCAAAGAAATAGTTCTTTCAAACAAGGGAGGTGACAATGAGATATTGGTGTGCAAAAAAACACTGTTTCATTGAAAACAAGAAAGTGAAGGATTTCTGCATTAGGCAAAACTTCAAAAAAGGATGCATTCATTTGAGAGAGAGGAGGGCAAAATGAAACCTGAATATCCTGACTGCAATTATCCTAACGGATGCCAAGACCAATTTTGCTGGGAATGTCTCGGCAAAAGCCCGGTCGACGTTTCCGGTGGAATGATCAGAGACTGCTGTGCATGCAAAAAGGTGATTGGATGCATAGGATTTGATGAAAAGCATTGGACATGCGAAACTCAAGGCTACAGGTGCCTATACTACAGGGTATGTACAATCAAGACAATTGTTCCAAAAAACGCATCAAGTGGCTTCTGTGAAGTATGCTGGGGAAAAATAATGCAGGATCGAGTATCGAGGGGGCTAGAACCTATTCCATACTCGTTTTGATTTATCGGGATTGGGGAGAAAAAACAATATTTTCGGTAATCCCGGAATATTGCTCCCCTTTCCCGACCAGTAATAATTAACAAAAAAAGTATTAGTAAAAACACCATCTTTACAATCCAAATAATAATCATTATAATAACGATAGTATTATTATTCTTCATAACAGCGAAGGCCGTTGCCTCAATTGATATACAGCAAAGATGCTGGTCAAGTCTTGAGAGACAGGGGTTATGCGAAATAAAAAAATGAAATACAAAATAAACGACAAATACGAAATTGAAGCAGAAAGCAGAATAGGACTTCTTGAACAGATAATACTCAAGGAGAATATTAAGATTGAAGAGGTCGTTGAAAAAATCGAAAAAATAGAAATAACGGACGTACGAAATAAAATGCCATTCAAAAAAAGCAATGGCAAGATGGATAAGAAAATTATGGATACAGTGGTTATTCATCACGATGCAGAATTCCGTCCTGAAGTATATCCATCACTTCCAAGATATCAAAAAGAGGCAGAATTCCATATCTCCAAAGGATACGGACATATTAGCTACCATTACGTAATCGACAATGTCGGTGAGATTTTCTATTGCCTAGATGAAACCGAAGTAGCATACCATTGCGGAAACTATGCAATCAATCTTAAATCGTTGGCGATCAAGCTTGATGGAAACATGGAAGAACAAAAACCTACTGAACAGCAAATCAAATCATTGCAGAAACTTCTTGTATGGCTTACAACTCAAAGACCTGACATTCCTAAGATATTGCGAAATAGTATAAAAGGACATCGTGACATTAAAGCTACAGCATGTCCGGGAAAAAACTTATATCCGCTAATTCATAAATTTTAAAAAACAGTATGGATATTACATCCTCAATTGTCATTGGTGCGGCAGTTTCACTGATAGTCCAG
>CAZJVL010000042.1:0-4180 GCA_964549875.1 uncultured Candidatus Saccharibacteria bacterium | reverse complement strand
AAATTGATTTAAAATTTAAAATTGGTAATTTAAAATTAATTTATACAGAATACAGTATACAGAATACAGAATACAGATTCTCTCAGGATCAGAATGGTAGGAAGAGATAAAATTTTCCTACCAATGGAGTTTTTCTTTAAAAAGGCGACCCAATCTTTTAAAATTACTTTTTCTCAAATCTTTATCCTTAGCAATTAAACTTTTCATATTGTTCTTTAATTTCTTTGTGACATCTTCAATACTCTCCCCTTTTACTTTGCAAACGATATCTTTTCCCGGAATGGCAAAATTTGCTTCAGCAAAAAAAATTTCCCCAGTTTGCTGTCCTAAAGAAACTTTGCCTATATTTACCGTCAAATCAGCTTTTGTCCCATAATGCTTGCTTATTTTTTCCAATGCTTTTAAATTCTTCTCTAAGTATTCTTTCTGCTGATCCAGCAAGGTAATATTAATTGGAATAATTCTTATATTCATTATTTTAATTTTACCTAATAATCCTTTCTAAATCAATCCCGCCCTTTGAGTTAATCAAAAGGGCGGGATTTGTAAAGCAAAACCAAGGTTTATCTCTTTTTTCTTACTACTTTCTTAGCTTTTTTTACTGGCTTCTTGGCTTTTTTTGCTTTTTTAACTTTTCTTTTAGCCATGTTTTTTATTACCTGCTTAAATTTTCTTTCACCCACTACAACTTTCTTCAAAATTTGAAGGCAAGTAAAACTTAAGCAGGTGAATTTTAATCAAACAGCCGACCAACCCTTTAAGTGGATTATCCAAAATGGATGCTGTTTGTGTCCATAAATTAATTTTTAGTTTCTAAAGATAAATTTTTTAATTTTTAAACTGCAAGTATAATGATTATCAAAAATTGAAAATTAAAAATTATCTTCTTAATATAATTTTAACGTAAATAAAATGATTGTCAAGAATTTACAATGATTATTTCCTCTTGTAGTTTAATTTTAAATTTTTTGTAAACTTCTTTTTGACAAAGATTTATTAAATCTAAAATATTTTTTGCCGTCGCCTTGTTAACATTTATAATCACATTAGCATGATAGGGAGAAATCATCGCCCCGCCGCATTTTTTTCCTTTAAGATTGCATTGCTCAATAAACCAAGCGGCAGAAATTTTTCCTCCTTTAATTACAGCTCCCTTTCGATGTTTTAAAGGAACTTCTTTGGCAAAAACATTCTTGAAAATGCTACCGGCTGAAGGATATTTAAAAAGACCTTTCTGAATTTTGTAGTTGCGATATTCCTGCGCTTTTTGAATGATTTCTTCCCTCTTTCCCTTTTTGGCAGAAATTTCTGCTTCCCAAATAATTTCTTTATTTTGCTTAAAAACGCTGTCTCGATATTTAAATTTACAATCTTTTAACGAATAAATCTTTTCCTCATAAGTTTCAGGGGTTATCGTTTTGACCTTTTTTACAAAGCTGGCCATATCATAGCCAAAAGAACCAGCATTACCGAAGATTGCTCCGCCAACAGTTCCCGGAATGCCGGCAACCCATTCCAAACCACTAAATTCTAAATCAATGAATTCTTTCAATAATTCCTCAAGCATCATTCCAGCCGGCGCAATAATTGTTTTTGCCCAAATCCTTTTTCTGTTATTTTTGATTTTAATCACCACTCCCGGATATCTTCTTTCAGCAAATAAGATATTTGAACCATTGCCCAAAATAAAAAAAGGCAAAGAATTTGATTTTGCCCATTGCAAAGTTTTAATTAACTGTTTTTTTGTGGAAACAATTGCAAAATACTTTGTCTTTGTCTTTACTCGCAAGGTATTGTAATTCTCTAAAGAAATATTTGTTTTAATCCAAGGGAGAATACTCATTTAAAAATTTTAATAAAGTGGGGCTTTGGAAGGGTATACTCCAAAACTATTTGTCTAAAGTGAGTGCGCATCCCCCAAAACCCCAATTGAATTTTAGAACATATTAAAGCAAGAAGCAAGTTCTTGGGGATAAAAAAATTCCGCCCTGTAAAACAGGGCGGAAAATCGACAAATAGTTGGGTTATCTAAACGAAAGATATAAATCCCGCATTAAGATAACTAACACTCACTTAGGGTTATTATACTCTATTTCTTCCCAATAATCAAGTCCCGACACTCAAAACCCAAACTCATATTTTACCTTCTTGATAGCTTGTCAAATTTAAAATCCTCTTATTGCTATAAATAAGAGGATTTTTTATTGAATTAGGACTCGGTCTTTTTTTATTAGATTCATAATCTTCTGCTCTATTGACTCTTGACTTTCACCCAAACCAATTGCTAATACTGGAATTTCAGGATGCTGTTGTTTATGTTGCTCAACCCACTTTCCACCGGTAACTGAAAATTTGCAAATCTTATAGCACCCATCGATGTAAATAAAAACAAAATCTACTCCCTCTATCAAATCAAGATAACTAAGCTTTGCCACCGGCAGAAAATCACGAATCTCTCTTCTATTTTTTAAATCTTGGAGAGCATTTAAAACTTTTTGCTCTCTGATTTTTCCGATTCTTTGAGTTACCTCTTGGCTTACTAACCGTGGCTGAATTTTCTTTTGAACTTTATCTTCTATGTTTGATACTTTTATCTCGTGCGGAAATAATTTTAGCCAATGAGTTTTCTTGCTTGGCATTCTCTCTCCAAAGCGCTGGTGCTGAGTCCTTCTTTTTAAACGGGCCATTTGATCACCACCTTTGAATTAAAATAGATGTCAATTTACTAATAATATTTTAACATTAATTTTTGATATTGTCCAGTTTATTTTAAATATTTTCTCCCTTTTAATTCTGGAGGAAAATATTCTTGTTTCTCCTTGTAATTATAATCTGGGCTGTACTTATATCCTTTGCCATATCCTAAATCTTTCATTAACCCTGTTGGCGCATTGCGAATATGCAAAGGCACTGGTAAATTGCCATATTTTTTCACATCAGCTGCCGCTTTTTCATAAGCAACATATAAATCATTGGATTTTTTGCATTTAGCCATATAAACAACCGCTTGCGCCAAAACAACATTACATTCTGGCGCCCCAATAAAATGACAAGCCTCGTAAGCAGCCACTGCCTGCTCTAAAGCTTGAGAATTCGCCAAACCAATATCTTCTGAGGCGAAACGAATTAATCGCCGGGCAATATACAAAGGATCCTCTCCTGCTTCCAGCATTCTCGCTAACCAGTACAAAGCCGCGTCAGCGTCAGAGCCCCTCATTGATTTATGCAAAGCAGAAATAATATTATAATGCTCTTCGCCGTCTTTATCATAAAATAAATTTGATTTTTGAAAAGCTTCTTTAACAATTGACGCGGTAATATTAGATGATAAAGAAGAAGCATATTCTAAAACATTCAACGCGACTCTGGCATCACCATTACTCATTTCAGCAATAAGATTGATTATCTTATCCTCTATTTTAATTTTTATTTTTCCTAACCCATTTTCCTCATCTTTTAAGGCCCTTTTAAGGATTTTAAATAAATGGGCTTTTGTTAATTGTTTTAAAACAAAAACCCGGCATCGGGAAAGTAAGGGGCCAATTACTTCAAAACTCGGGTTTTCTGTAGTCGCCCCAATCAAAATAAGAGTGCCTTTTTCAATATGCGGCAACAAAGCATCTTGTTGGGCTTTATTCCAACGATGAATTTCATCAACAAAAAGGATTGTTTTTATGCCTAACCTTTTATTAGCTTCTGCTTCTCCCAAAATTTCTCTTAAATCTTTTAAGCCGCTGGAGACAGCGCTAATTTGCCTAAATTCTGATTTGGTTTTTTGAGCAATAATATAAGCCAATGTAGTTTTTCCGCTTCCTGGCGGTCCCCAAAAAATCATTGAAGGGACTTTATCTTCTTCTATTGCCTTTCTTAATAATTTCCCTTTGCCAATTAAATCATCTTGGCCTAAAAAGTCATCTAAATCATTCGGCCTTATTCTATCAGCCAAAGGATTGGTTTGATCCATAAGTATGCTTTTTAAATAATTAGAATAATGAATTATACATTAAAAGAGAACGTTAAATCCTATTTCAAATTACAAACAGTTTTAAAATTAAAAATTTAAAATTGATTTAAAATTTAAAATTGGTAATTTAAAATTAATTTATGCAAAATACAGTATACAGAATACAGATTACAGATTATTCTTTAAGAGGCATTCATCTCTTTTTATTTATCTTTT
>CAZJVL010000041.1:0-4253 GCA_964549875.1 uncultured Candidatus Saccharibacteria bacterium | reverse complement strand
AATGATTTTAAGAAAGATATTGTCTATTCTCATTATAAAATAAATTTTCAATTTTAAATCAATTTTCAATTTACAATTTACAATTTTCAATCAATTTTCAATTTTTAATTTTTAAATAAATCCTTGATTCATAATTCATAATTCTTGATTTTTGATTTTCCCTTTTATTTCTTGCTGAGTTCCAAAATTGTTTTAATTACCGTGTCTGGGTTTAAAGATATACTCTCTATTCCCTGCTTTACCAGAAATTCCGCGAATTCTGGAAAATCTGATGGCGCTTGGCCGCAAATTCCCACATATTTTTTTCTTTTTCTGCAAATTTTAATTACTTGAGCAATCATTCTCTTCACGGCTTCATTCCTTTCATCGCCTATCTTCTGAACAACGGCATTATCCCTGTCTATACCCAATATCAGTTGCGTCAAATCATTGGAACCAATCGACATTCCGTCAAAAATATCCAAAAACTCGTTTATTAATACAACATTTGAAGGAATCTCGCACATTACATAAAGCTTTGGAGGATGGTCATTGTCTAATAAACCTGCTTTTTTAATCAGTTCTTTTGATGCCGTGCCTTCTTCAATCGTTCGGCAAAATGGCACCATAATTGAAATATTTTTCAAACCAAAAACTTCTCTTGCTCTTTTAACTGCTGCGCATTCCATTAAAAAGGCCGGCTTAAATTGCGGGTCAATATATCGACAGGCGCCTCTAAATCCCAACATCGGATTTGCTTCTTCTGCTTCTTCAAATAGCTCCCCACCAATAAGATTACGATATTCATTGGTTTTAAAATCAGAGAATCTGACAATTACTTCTTTGGGATAAAATGCCGCCGCAATTTGAGCAATGCCTTCTGCTAATTCTTTAATAAAATATTCTTTTTTATCTCTGTGCTCAATCGTTAATTTATCTATTAATTTAATAATTTTTTGTAATTTGGAATTTGGAATTGCCTGCCCCATATAATTCCGAAGGAATTTATTCGGGGTAATTTTGCATTTTGCATTTTGATTTTTGATTTTCTTATAGTGGTATAATGCCAAAGGATGAATCCTTATTTTCTCGGCAATAATAAATTCCTCTCTTGCCAGACCAACTCCATCATTAGGAAGAAATGAGGATGTAAAAGCTATTTCTGGAGCGCCAATATTCATAACAATTTTAGTTTTGGTTTTTGGAAACTTTTTAAAATTATATTCTTTAATTTTAAAAGGCACCTTTCCATCAAAAATTCTGCCATCAAGCCCTTGACTGCAATCCACTGTTACTTCCTGCCCATTTTTAAGTTTCTTTGTTGCTTCTCTAGTTCCCACTATGCAAGGCACCCCTAATTCTCTGGAGATAATTGCGGCGTGACACGTTTTACTGCCTTCGTCGGTAATAATGGCTGAAGCTAGAGGAAAAACCGGTGTCCAATCAGGGTCAGTCATTCTGGTTACTAAAACTTCACCTTTTTGAAACTCAGAAAGCTTTGAAGCGTTTTTTATAATCCGAACTTTGCCAATACCAATTTTATTACCGATAGCAATTCCTGTTAAGATGGGCTTCTTTGTTGTTGATAATTTATATTCTTGGTAGATATTTGCCGCAGATGAATGAACTGTTTCTGGCCTTGATTGAACAATAAATAACTCTCCTGTTTTTCCGTCTTTTGCCCATTCAATATCTTGCGGCATCCATTTTTTTTGGAGTTTTGAATAATGCTCCTCAATCATAACTCCCCATCTTGCCAGAGTAAGAATATCATCATCAGAAAGAGAAAATTTTAATTGGTCTTTTTTGGAGACCGCAACTTCTTTAATTCCCGCAATGCGGGATTTAACAGGGTAAATATACTTTTTTGTTTTTCTACCCAAATCTTTTCTAATAATTGCTTGATATCCCTGTTTAAGTGTCGGTTTAAAAACATAAAATTCATCTGGCGTTATTTGGCCCTTAACAATCATTTCTCCTAATCCAAAAATAGAATTAATTAAAACTACATTAGAAAACCCTGTTTCTGTATCTAAAGTGAACATTATTCCAGAAGATGCCAAATCAGAACGCACCATTTTTTGAACTCCTGTAGAAAGACCAATCTTCATATGTTTAAATCCTTTTTCCTCACGATACATTATCGCTCTATTTGTAAATAAAGATGCATAACTTTTTTTAACTGCTTTTAGCAATTCTTGTTCCCCACTGATATTAAGATAAGTTTCATGCTGACCAGCAAAACTGGCACTTGGAAGATCTTCGGCTGTTGCTGAAGAACGGACAGCGACATCAACATTCTCTTGCTTATATTTTTTGCAAAGTTCTCTGTAATTTTTAATAATTTCTTTTTCTATTTTTTTTGGGAGAGGAGTTTTTAAAATTAAACTTCTAATTTGTTTTCCAGCTTTCTGAAGTTGTTTAATGTTTTTTAAATTAGAAGTTTCTAAAATTCCTTTCATATCTTTATAAATTCCGCTTTCTTTTAATAAATCAAAATAAGCATCAGCAGTGATAGCAAAACCATCTGGCACATTAATCCCTTTTTTAGTAAGACAATTGTACATTTCCCCTAAAGAAGCGTTTTTGCCGCCTACCAGAGGAACATCTTTAATACTTATTTCTTTAAACCATAAAATATATTTTTCCTTCATTTTTTTAATTTTATTCTTGTTTTTTAATTTTATTCTTCTAGTAACAATGTCTCTGCCTCTCTTTTAAGAGCGGCTATTTTTTCCTTGGAAGTCCCTGTCTTTTTGGCATATTCTACTGGATCTATTTTTAATAAATCGTGCGCCAACATCATTTTTTTCTCAGCAAATGGCTCTAATAAATCCCCCTGAAAAGAAGGGAGGATGGTAATCGGATAAAATTTTTCTGATTCAATAATATATTCTAACCCTCTACTCCTTGGATATCTCCAACCTAACAAATCAAGTCCGACGCATTCAGCATATTGTACTAATTTGGTGGTAAATTTATTATTGGTTATCACAATCGGTCTTGGTTTTAAATTTTTAAACTTCTTTTTACAATAACCGCCTGCCTCTATATCCAAATAACGGGCATAATGATGCAATCCTATTTTTAAATCGGTCTTACCGCCGGGTAAAGTATGAAGTTTACACTCTCCAATCAAGCAATATTTTTTCTCTCTGGCTAAGATATCCACTTCATGCACTACGCAGGAACCTCTGATAAATTGGTTAAGTTCCACTATAAACCCTAATTGCTCCAAGACCGCTCCAACATATTTTTCAAAAGGAAACCCGCTTGGCCCTAAATTTCTAATTGCTTCTTTAAGGCGAAAACGAATTCCACCGCGAGGATACTCTTTCTCAAGCATTTCCTCCACACGGTCAAAAATCTCATAAGTCGTCATCCCGGGATAAACTTCCTGTTTTATTTTTGCCGCTATTTCTGTTGCTAATTTTTTTGAAGCGCCGACTCTGCGAATACTTTTATAAATTTTGTCTTCGGAGAAAATTTCTTTTTCCCCTGCCTTATTGATAATATAGATATCCTTCATAAATTTATAATCTTTATTTATAATCTTTAATTATTTTGCCTAATTATTTATTTTTTATATTTTATCTTGCTTTTTTTATTTTATCTTGCTTCCCGGAGGCACCTCGCCTTCAGGCGTTAAAAGAACCGGCCCTTTATTAGAATCAACCGCCAAAAGCATTCCTTGACTCAATTTCCCCTTAATTTCTTTTGGCTCCAAATTGGCAACAACAACAATTTTTTTACCGATTAATGATTCTGGCGGATATTGTTGAGCAATGCCGGCAATTAACTGCCTTTTTTCTTCTCCTAAATCAATTTCTAAGACAAGGAGTTTATCAGTCCCTTCTAATTTTTCCGCTTTTAGAATTGTGGCAATTCTTAAATCTAATTGTTTAAAATCTTCTAAACTAATCATCTTTTTTTCAACAAATGGCTTCTTTCTTTGAATCCGTTCTTGAATTTCTTTTTCATCTAGACCAAAATGATGGCCGATTTCATGCCAAATTGTTTCCTCTATAATTTGTTTTATTCTTTCTTCGTTATTAGCAGCGGTTTTTTCAATGTTGTTTTGAAAAAAGGTTATTTTATCCGGAACCGCCCTGTTATAATAACCCCTTTTAATCTGCGGCACTCCTTCATAAAGCCCCAAAAGACACCTGCCGCAACTATAGCCTGATTTTTCCTTCTGAAATTCAGTGGGTTTTTCTTGAATTATTATAGCAACATTCGCCATTTTGTTCAAAAAATGGTAAGGAAGTTTTTTT
>CAZJVL010000040.1:0-4359 GCA_964549875.1 uncultured Candidatus Saccharibacteria bacterium | reverse complement strand
AAAATTAAAAATTAAAAATTAATTTATATGTTAGACATTAATCTTATCAGACAACAACCAGAAAAAATTAAACAAGGCATCGGCAGAAAAGGCGCCGATATTTCTTTAGTGGATAAAGTTTTGGAATTAGATAGCAAAAAAAGAAAATTATTGCAAGAAATAGAAGCTATTAGGGCGAAAAAAAACGCCACAGAGAAAAAAATAATTGGAGAAGAAAACAGGGAAAAGATTATTCAAGTTTTGAAAGAAGCCAAAGAATTTCTACTAACTAAAGAAAAAGAGCTGGCTTTGATTGAAGAAGAATATATCAAGGCGATGAGCTTGATTCCTAATTGTCCTTTGGATGATGTCCCAGAAGGCAAAGACGAGAGAGAAAACGTAGTTATCAAAGAAGTGGGTAAAAAACCGAAATTTAATTTTGTCCCTCAGGATTATATGTCTCTGGGAGAAAACTTGGATATGATTGACGTTAAAAGAGCGGCAAAGATATCGGGTTCTCGCTTTGGGATTTTAAAAAAAGGCGGCGCTATTTTAGAAGTGGCGTTAATTAAATTTATCTTTGATAAGCTTACAAAAAAGGGTTTTATTCCGATAATTCCTCCGGTGTTAATTAAACCTCGTCCTTTTTGGGGTATGGGCTATTTAGACAAAGGGGCAGAAGAAGTTTATTATTTGCCAAAAGATGACCTCTATTTGGTGGGGACTTCAGAGCAAATTATTGGGCCAATGCATATGGATGAAGTTTTTAGGGAAGAAGATTTGCCTCTCCGCTATGTTTCTTTTTCTTCCTGCTTCCGAAGAGAAGCCGGCTCTTATGGAAAAGACACCAAAGGAATTTTGAGGGTTCATCAATTTGATAAAATAGAAATGTTTGTTTTTTGTAAACCCGAGGATTCGGTAAAAGAACACCAGCTTCTGCTTTCGTTGGAAGAAGAAATAATGAGTGATTTAAAAATCCCTTATCGGGTGCTTAATATCTGCGCTGGTGATTTGGGCGATCCAGCCGCCGCCAAGTATGATATTGAGGCCTGGCTGCCTGGGCAGAATAAAGGGCAAGGCGAATATCGCGAAACTCACTCTACTTCTAATTGCGGTGATTTTCAGTCCCGACGTTTAAATATTAAGTTTAAGAGTAAAAACACGGGGAAAAATGAATTAGTTCATACCTTAAATGGAACTGCCTTGGCTCTGGGAAGAGGTATCTTGGCAATTATGGAAAATTATCAAACCAAAGATGGAAGAATACAGGTTCCGCGAATTCTTCATCGTTATACCAACGGGGTCAAAATATTTTCCTCAAGATAAATAATTTTATGAGAAGGAAACGCAATGTCGGGAAGATTTTTTGGGCCCGGCTCCAGCTGTTTTTTATTATTGTTTTTATTATTTTTTTAATTGCCTTCACTTACTGGTTTTTATTTATTTCTCCTTATTTTCAAATTCACGAAATAAAAGTAGAGGGTTATAAGCCGTCATTCGCGGTTTGGGTTGATTTATATTTAAGGCAAAATAACACTCATTTCGTTCCATTTTGGGTTTATGCTTTGTGCCCAAAATATTTAGTCAATAATAAAAGTTATCTCAACTTCTATTTTTCTGATTTAGAAGAAAGTATTTTAAAAAAATTTCCGAAAATAGAAAAAGTGACGATGCTTTTAGATTGGAAAACCGGAATCCTGACTATAGATATCAAGCAAAGGGAAATCGCTTTTTTATGGTGTCTCCAGAAAGAACCAACGCCAATGATTAGCGAAGAAGGTAATTTGTTATCTAAGGCAGAAACTAATTTTTTAAGCGAAAGCGAGTTATGCTATTATTTAGATAAAAATGGCATTATTTTTGACGAAGCGCCGAAAACTCAGGGTTCTTTTCTAAAAAAGATTCTCATTATTGAGTCCAAAAAAAGGCCTTTGGGAAGTCAAGTGATTGCTCCGGCAAAACTAGAAAAGCTTAATCAGGCATTTGTTCTTTCAGCAAAAGAAGAAAGCCCGATCTCCATTAACTATTTGGAAATTAAAACAGAAAATTTTACAGAAGTGAAATTAATTGCCAATGAAGGTTTTTATATCCTCTATAATCTTAACGATGATTTTAATGAAATATTAAAGATAATAGCTGGAATGAAAGAAGAACAATTAGGGGGCAGCTTTTCAAATTTAGAGTATATGGATTATCGCTATCCACTCAAAATGTATTACAAAATTCGCTAATGAAATTATTGCCGAATTTTGTTATAATTAAATAAACAAGAGGCCTTGCCTTTTAATTAAACCATTATGAATACAGGAGAATTAAATTCTATTAAAGAACGGGTTCAGATTAAAAAGGAGCAGTTATCCCGGGAAAAGCTTGAAATTCCCAGTGATCAAGAATTGATCGCTGAAACTATTGAAGAAAAAATGGAGGAACCTTTAAGAGGGCTTCCGCCGGAGATAGAGAGAGTTGAAGCAGAGGGAGAGAAAAAAACACCTGTTCTACCAGTTCCACCAATTGATCTTTATTCTGGAGAAGGAATGCCGCCAGACGTAATTAGGGAAGATATGTATATTAAGCTTTCGGAATTAATAACTCTTGCCTTGGAAGAAAGTATTCCTCAGGCAGTCACTACCGCCTTAAAAACCGGCAATGCTTTTTTAATAGACAAACTCAGGGATTCTTTAGTGGATAAATATTACGAGAAATTGAAAGAGAAAAAATTAATTTAAAAAATGTTCATTTTTTTAGGCGTTCTCTTAATTTGTTTTGTTATTATTTTATTTTTTCTTTGGAGGAAAAGAATTTTTCGCTTAGAGATTAAAAAGAGCCTTAATTATCAATTGTTTCTCATAAGTATTCCCCGCGATTCTCACGCAGCCGCTGTTGACAGCTCAAGACAAGAAAAGCAAAATACTTTTGCTGATTTTGCCGCTGTTTTTGAGCAGGCCTTGGAAAGTTTAAGCAAATACAAGGAGGAAATAATTTTTGAAATCGCGATTTCTAATGATTCTTCAGAAATATGTTTTTACGCGGCTTGTCAGAAAAAAGATGCTCAGTTTTTTGAAAAAATCCTTGCTTCTTCTTTTCCTGACGCCAGAATAGATCCTATTGATGATTATACAATTTTTTCGCCCAAAGGGGAGGTTGCCGGCTTGGTTTTGAAATTAAAAGAATCTTTTGTTTTACCGATAAAAACTTTCCAACTTTTTAGCCAAGATCCTTTAGCCGCCATTGTTAACGCTTTTTCTAAAATAGAGCCCCAGGGAGAAGGAGCCGCTTTTCAAATAATTATCAGGCCAGATACCCGGGGAAGAGCCAAGCAATTTACTGATATTAAAAAAGGCCTTTTAGAAGGTAAAAGTTTAGAGGAGGCGCTATCTTCGCCTTTATTGAAAAGAGAGTCAGAAAAGAAAGCTGAGGAAGAATTAAAGCCCAAGCCGGTTGATGAGAATTTGATTAAATTGATAGACGAAAAATCCGCCTCTCCTCTTTTTTATGCCAACATTCGGCTGTTAGCTTCGGCGCAGACAAAAGATAGAGCTGAGGAATTATTATCTCATTTGGCGGCTTCTTTTAATCCTTTTGCCCGTTCTTTTGGAAATAGTTTTGTTGCTTCTCAAATTCAGTCCAAACAGGGTTTGAAAAAATTAGTCTATAATTTTTCTTATCGGCTTTTCAGCCAAAAAGAAAGCATGCTCTTGAACTCAACAGAAATCGCCACTGTTTTTCATTTTCCTCACCCTTTTTTGGAAAATTCTCGGATCAAATGGCTTAAAGCTCGGAGTGCGCCAGCGCCTTTGAATTTGCCTCAAGAGGGAGTTATTTTAGGAACAAATGTTTTTCAGAGGGAGGAAAGAGAAGTCAGGATTTTGGATGAAGATCGGCGTCGTCATCTCTATATCGTTGGACAGACAGGAACTGGTAAAACATCTTTGATGCAAAATTTATTTATTCAAGATATGGCTGGAGGCAAAGGCGTTTGCTATATAGATCCTCATGGCGATACAGCAGAATACCTTATGGGTTTAATTCCGGATTCAAGAGTTGACGATGTTATCTATTTTAATCCCGGTGATTTTGAAAGATCTTTTGGTCTGAATATGCTTGAATGGGATTCTCGTTATCCTTTTCAAAAATCATTTGTCGTTGATGAACTTTTGGAGATTTTAGATAAACTTTATGATTTAAAAACTGTCGGTGGTCCTGTTTTTGAACAATATTTTCGCAATGCCTTATTGCTTCTTTTGGATGACCCAGACCAAATCCATACTTTGAACGACTTGCCGCGTATTTTAATAAACTCGGATTTTCGCAAGGCGCTTTTGGCAAAGACGCCTCAGCCAATGGTTAAAGAATTTTGGGAGAAAGAGGCAGAAAAAGCAG
>CAZJVL010000039.1:0-4361 GCA_964549875.1 uncultured Candidatus Saccharibacteria bacterium | reverse complement strand
ATTAACTGTTTTTCACTTTCGACCTTCATAAGCGTTGTGTATTTAATATCAGTTTTCTTAGCTAAATCGTCTTGGACTATACCAAGTTTAGCTCACAATTTCTTTATAATATTTTCACTGATAATTTTTTTTGGGGGGGGTCTTATCGTTGTCCGCGTATGGTCTCAATTACTGGACGAAGCTCGAACCTTTTTTGAGCAAGAATTTCTACCCTGAAGGGCAGAAACCTGCCCCAGCGACTCGCCGCCTGACGGCGAGCAAAACAGAAAAATTTTCTTAACATTTTTTAATCGCCCCCTCGCAAAATTTTTTTCAATTCACCCTTTTTCAATTCACCCTTTTTCAATTCACCCTGTTAAATAAAATCCTTTGGATTTTAATTTGTGAAACAAATTATTTAACAAGATAAAGGAAACGAAAATTTTTCTGTAAGATTCGAACTTCGTCTGGTCGGGGTGGTGGGATTTGAACCCACGATTTCAGCGTCCCGAACGCTGCGTGTTAGACCACTGCACTACACCCCGTTTTTGTTCGCCGAAGCGAGTTATAAGGATAAATCCCATAAAAAGATCGCGAAGGCGAATTTTATCTAATTTAGATAGTATTTCTCTTTAATTTTTCTTTCTTGATCTTCTAAAAGATTTTTGTATTTTTCTTGTGATATTTTTTGTTTTCTTTTTAATTCTTTATCAGGCAATTCAATTAACTCTTTTGCGATTTTTTCCAGCTCTTTTTTGTTATTTTTTTCAGGGTTATCTAAAACTTCTTCCAAGAGGATGCTTAAGATAGCTCCAATTTTGGGACTCGGTTCAAGATTAAATTTTTCAATGAGGTCATTGCCGTTAATTTTTAATATCTTTAGCGAAGGTTGTTTGCCTTCTAGTTCTTGTAAAACTTTTTCTACGCGAAAAAGAAAATGGCGGAGGCGGAAAGGCAAAGCTTTTGGGCAACCAGAGCCAATTCTATCTGCTTCTCTTACCTGCGCCAACTCATTGATATTTTCCTTGCCTACTTTAATTAGTAATCTGCGAATAGCGGCATCGGTTGTAATCTCTGGGTCATAAACAAAACCATGATAGCGTACCAATTTAACAATTTTTTCTCTTTTGTCATTGGGAAATTTTAAACGATTAAGAATGCGAGCTGTAATTTTTGCCCCTTCCCACTCATGGCCATAAAAAGTAGCATTTTCACCTTCACCTTCTTTGGTGTCTGGTTTTCCAATATCATGGAACAAACTGGCTAATCTTACCTCCAGAGTAAAATTTTTTTTAGCAGCATAATCTAGGGACCGCCAAAGATGCTCCCAGACAGTATAACGATGATGTTTATTTTGAGTAACGCCAACAGCCTTTTGTAATTCGGGAATAATTTCTGCCAAGAGATTGGTTTCCTCTAAAAGGAGCATTCCTTTAGCTGCTTGAGGGGTCTCAATGATTTTGATAAATTCATCACGGATTCTTTCCTTGGAGATAAATGAGAGAAGAGAAGAATTTTCTTTTATTGCTTCAAATGTTTCCGGCGCTATTTCAAAATTTAATTCGCAAGCCAAACGGACAGCGCGCATTAATCTTAGGCCGTCTTCTTGAAAACGCTCAAGAGGATTGCCAACAGCGCGGATAACTTTCTTGTCTATGTCGTTTTTACCACCAAAAGGATCAATAAGTTTTGGAATTATGAATTTAGAATTATGAATTTTGGTTTTTGATCCTTCGGCTTTGCTCAGGACAAACTTTTGATTTTTGATTTCCATTGCCATTGCGTTGATGGTAAAATCACGACGGCAGAGATCTTCTTCAATTGTTTTTGCAAATTTTATCTCATCAGGATGTCTTTTGTCGGTGTATTTTCCTTCTTGGCGAAAGGTAGTAATTTCAACGATTTTAAGGGTGGGATCTGTGGATTCGGTTTTTACCGCAATAGTGCCAAAATCATTTTCATAAAGGCTATTAGGAAAAATTGCTTGGATTTGTTGGGGTAAAGCATTGGTGGCAATGTCCCAATCTTTTGGCCTAGTAGCTAACGGATTTTTGATCAATAAGTCGCGAACACAGCCACCGACAATATAGGCCTTAAAATTAGCTTTGGAAAGCTTGCTTAAAATGTCCAAAATTTCTGATGGTATTTGCATAAAACCGATTTTTCAATTATAATTTAAAAGCTGTCTTTGTTCTTTGCTTAATCATAGAATAAAACGCTCTTTTTTTCAACATTGCCCCCGTGGTCTAACTGGATAAGACGCCGCGCTTCGGACGCGGAAATTTGAGGGTTCGAATCCTTCCGGGGGCGCCAAGCCCCCATGGCTCAATTGGCAGAGCAGATCCCTCTTAAGGATAAGGTTCCAGGTTCGAATCCTGGTGGGGGCACAAATTTTTAAGGAGGGTTGGCAGAATGGCAATGCGCTGGTCTTGAAAACCAGTGGGCGAAAGCCCTTAGAGGTTCGAGTCCTCTACCCTCCGCCTCATTTTATTTAGTATTATGAAAGATAAGAACAAACAATTAAGTTTGGTTCCCCGTCCTCCTGTTGTTGTCGTTTTGGGCCATGTTGACCATGGAAAAACGAGCCTTTTGAATTATATAAGAAAAACCAAAATAGTAGAAAAAGAAGCAGGAGATATCACCCAGCATATTGGCGCCTATGAGATAGAAATTCAGCCAAAAACAAAGGGGAAGGAAATCCTTCGCTCTGCTCAGGATAATTTTGCGCCCACTAGACACAAAATTACTTTTATTGATACTCCAGGCCATGAAGCGTTTGCTAAAATGCGTTCTCGGGGAGCCAAAGCCGCTGATATTGCTATTCTCGTAGTTGCTGCTGATGAAGGAGTGAAACTGCAAACCAAAGAATCTATTAAAATTATCCAGGAAGCAGCAATTCCTTTTATTGTCGCTATTGCTAAAATAGATAAGTCAGCGGCTAATCCAGAAAAAGTAAAAAATGAATTAATTGAGGCAGGCGTTTTATTAGAAGGACGAGGAGGCGATGTGCCATGGGTGGAGGTTTCTTCAAAAACCGGCCAAGGCATTGATGAGCTTTTGGAATTGATAATCCTTCTGGCAGAAATGCAGGAATTAAAAGCAAACCCTAATAATCCGGCTTCAGGTTTAGTTATTGAGTCCCATTTAGATCGGCTTCGAGGCAACACAGCCAGTTTGATTATTACTGATGGCACTCTTCATTTAAAAGACGAAATTGTGGCTGGTAATGTCACTGGAAAGATAAAAATTTTAGAAGATTTTCAAGGTAGACCCATAAAAGAAGCCACTTTTTCGGCTCCGGTGAGAGTGGTTGGTTTTGAAAGTTTAGCTCCAGTTGGGGAAAATTTTTTGGTAGGTAAAACAAGGCTGCAGATTGTAGAACCAGTAGTTCAATCTCAAAAAATTACCAAGGAATTAGGCAAAAAAGATTCAAAAATTAGAATCCCGGTTATCATCAAGAGCGATGCTTTCGGCTCCAGCGAGGCGTTGGAAGAAATTATTGGGGAGCTAGGCAAAGAGAATGATTGGTGTTTTGAGGTTTTAAAAAATGAAGTTGGAGATATTTCCGAGAGCGATTTTAAAATAGTTCCGGAGGGAAAAACCTTAATAATAAGCTTCCGAGTGAGAAGAAAACCAGAAGTCAATAATTTGCTCTTGACAAACAAAAATTTAATCTTGGTTACAGGAGATATTGTTTACGAAATAAAAGATAAAGTTGAAGAATTAGTAAAGCAAAAATTTATAGAAAAACCAACAGAAGAAATCCTTGGCAGATTAGAAGTTTTAGCTATTTTTAATCCTATTAAGGGCAATCAATTAATTGGCGGTAGGGTTATAGAAGGCAAGGTTCAAAACAAAAACAATTTTTATCTGATGCGCGCAGAAGAAAAGATTGGTCAGGGAAAAGTGCTAAATTTACAAAAAAACCGCATAGAAATCTCAGAAGCTAGGGTAGGAGAAGAATGCGGTTTATTGGTTTCAGGAGTAAAAGAACAAATAGAAAAAGGAAATTTGCTTGTATTTTTTAAAAAAATTTAATAAGATAAACAAGATGAGGCCATGTGGTGAAGTAGCTAACACGACGGTCTGCAAAACCGTTATTCGTGGGTGCAAATCCCACCGTGGCCTCTTCTGCCCAGGTGGCGGAACGGTTTACGCGGAGGACTTAAAATCCTTGACTCTTTAGAGTTTGTGGGTTCGAATCCCACCCTGGGCACTAAAAAACCCGGCTTTTGCCGGGTTTTAATTATGACTTTTTAGCCCTTACTGGTTTAAAATTTCTATTAGCGCCTCCTGAGCGCCAAATTTTTGAGCTGAAGTTCTATCGGGAAACCAAATGTCAATTCTATTATCGCCGAATCGCTCGTTCATCCTGTCCTCAA
>CAZJVL010000038.1:0-4414 GCA_964549875.1 uncultured Candidatus Saccharibacteria bacterium | reverse complement strand
AAATTGAAAATTGATTGAAAATTGTAAACCTGTCCTGAGCAAAGTCGAAGGATTGTAAATTAAAAATTGATTTATACAGTATACAGAATTAGGCATTAAAAATCATTCTAATTTTTCTCTTATCCAATTCTTTACATCTTCAATAGATACCCTCTCTTGTTTCATTGTGTCTCGATCTCTTATGGTAACGGTATCATCTTCTAATGTCTGATAGTCAATGGTTAAACACCAAGGAGTGCCAATCTCGTCTTGCCGGCGGTATCTTTTGCCGATATTGCCAATATCGTCCCAAAAAGTCATCAATTCCGGCTTTAAAAGGTTGAAAACACTCCTCGCTTTCTGAATTAATTCTGGCTTATTAGCCACCAAGGGAAACACTGCTGCTTTATAAGGCGCCAGCGCTGGTTTGATCTTCAAAAATACCCTCTTATCATCTTTAACCATTTCTTCTCGGTAACTCTCTATTAAAAGAGCCAAGAAAGTTCTTTGGAGGCCGCCGGAACATTCAATAATATAAGGAACAAATCTTTTTTTACTTATTGGGTCAAAATAATCAAGGGTCTTACCGGAAAATTTTCCTTGTTGTTTTAAGTCATAATCAGACCGGTTATGAACACCCTCTAACTCTTCAAAATCTTCAAAAAATTTATATTCAATATCCCAAGCGTCTTTAGCATAGAAAATTCTTTCCTCAGAAGAATGCTGCCGCCAACGAAGCCTATTCTCACTTAAGCCCAAATCTTTTACATACCAATCAAACCTGATTTTTTTCCATTCTGTATACAACTTGTCTGATTCTTCAGGAGCGCAAAAGTACTCAACATCCATCTGTTCAAATTCCCGGACTTTGAATAAAAATTTACCCAGAGTAATTTCATTACGAAAGGCCTTTCCTATTTGAGCGACACCAAAGGGGATTTTTGCCGCCATCGTATCTCTAATCAGAGGGAAATCCAAATAAACATTCTGGCAGGACTCTCCTTTAAGATAAACCTTTGTTTTCTCACCGGCGACCGAACCGACCTCAGTTGCCATTAAAAGGTTAAATTCTTTTACCGCCGGGATTAAATTCCCTTGACAATCAGGACAAATTAAACTCCCTTGTTTCAAGATGTTCCATTGACCTGTTTGGTTATCTTTTTTCAATTGCCAGCCTTCAAGCTGGTCCGCGCGAAATCTTTTTTTGCAAACCGGACACTGAATTAAAGGATCAGTAAAAGCCACTGTATGGCCGCTCGCTTCCCACGCCTTTGGATGCATTAAAATAGAACCATCTATTAAATACATATCTTCTTTTTCCTGAACCATCTTTTTAATCCAAAGATCCCGAATATTTTTTGCCAAAAGAGATCCCAAGGGGCCAAAATCATAAACATTAGCAAAGCCGCCATAAATCTCAGAAGAGGGGTAAACAAACCCTCTCCTTTTGCATAAAGATACAATTTTTCCCATTAAATCATTACTTTGATTCATCAGCCATTCTTAATTATTTATTATGGTTTTACTATGCCATCATTAGGCAAAACAGTCTTATCAGTAAGTTGAGTAGATTTTACGGCTGGATAAGTTAAATTAATTTTCTTTCCTGTAAATGCGTCTGTGGCGGTTAAAGTCGTCTGCTCAATTAAATTTATCGCCTGATTTATTTGCGACCCTGAAGGAGTAACCTTAATTTGGAAAATAAGCTCTGGGGCAGTAGTTAAAACACCGGCGCCAGCAGGAACTGAATCAATTTTCCAAGACAATTCACGGGTTAAAGAATCGTAGATCGGGGGATTCTGCCCATAATTACCGCCGATTTGAGTTGTGAATTCTGCCCAAAGAGGCAAGGTTGTGCTGATTGTCACATCCCTTAAAGCATTAAAACTATTAATTATTTTCCAGTGAATAGTAAAATCTGTGGCATTATTAGCCCTAAGAGGCAAAGTACCAGCATTAGCTATTTTTGAAGAAGCGTCTCTAAAATAACTTCCAATGACCAATTTGCTATCTGCATTGAGTTTAATTGTGTTCACAGTTGCCGCCCGCGGCAGCTCTGCAACCTCTAATTGTTCAGGCACATTAGAGCTCTTTATACTTGTCTCAATTTCCAAAAGCACATTTTTTTGACTAGAACTTACCATCGGCCAATCTTTTTTTAACTTTATTGAAAACTCCAAGGTTCCTCTTTCTCCGGGATTAAGAGCATAAAGCGGCGCTACTTTGGCACCAGCCCAAATTAAAGTATTGGTTTTAGAAAAGAAAGTCGCTTGAGGCGCTCTTAAAGTCGCAAAGTCAAAAACTTCGCCGTTTAAAACCACAGTCACATCTAAGTTTCTTAAAGTAGAAGCATAATTATTCTGATAATCAATGACTACATTTAAAGTTTCGCCTAAATCAGCATTATAATTTATTTGCCCATTAACCAAAGAAGAAATTAATAAAGGATTTTCAATAATAGTAACATACCCCTCTGTCTTGCTTAAAGAAAGAAAAATATCATCTTTAACCATGCCTAAATTAGCAATTATTCTTTTTGTTTCTCCGGCCTGACCGGTAATAAAACCTTTGACAATAATTTTGCCATGGCTTGCCGGAGGCAACTCGCCTAATGACCATTTGTTATATTCTGATGTCTCTTGGGAAATTTCCGGATTTGATTCTTGAAAAACAAAACCAGATGGCCATTCTACCCTCGCCTCAACATTATCAAATGTATAATTAGAAAGATTCTCCCAATTAATCTCAATGGGAAAAATTTGTTCAGCAAAAGTTTGATCAAGGGTAATTACCTCTAAACCAAAAGAAGAGCCTGAAATAAGCACCGTTTTTGTGACTTTTTTTTCAAAAAGAGAACTGATTCCTTGAGACCGATAGCTAAATGAGGCTTCAATATTTTTTAAAGTTTTTGATTCGCCGCTAATCAATAATTCTATCTCCTGCTTTTTAGATGATCGGCTGTCAATCTTACCAAAATCGTAAATAATCACATTTTCTTCCGGGTTAGCAATTGCAATGACCTCTTCTGGTAATTTAATCTGCGCCTTTGCTTCTTGCAGATTTAATCGAGAATCATTTTCTATCAACAGAGAAAATGTTTTGACCTCTCCGGATTTAACCTCGTCTGGTCCTGAAAAAGCGAAATTCACACCGCCTCTGTTGATAAAAGCCCAAATAAGATAACCGACGATAAGGATTAAAACCGTAGCCAAGACACCTCCCCAAAAAGTTTTTAAAAAATCTTTTATCTTCATATTTTTATTTGTATTTATTCGTATATTCGCAATTCGTTGATTTCTTACATTATATCTGATTTTATCATTAAAGTAAATTCATTAAGAAAATTTTTGATATATTTTCTTTCTTTTAAAATTTCTTGAATAGCCGAAGGTTGAGCAAAACGTTGTAAAGATGAATTAAATAACAAGTTGAGACATCTTTTTTGATTAGAACTCATTGGCCAATCTTTTTTTTGGCTATGCTTTGAACAAACAATTCCCTTTTTCGCAAAACTAAAAAATTTATTGTCAATTGTTTTGCCGCACTCAACGCATCCTTCCAAAAACGGGGCAGTACCAAGAATCTCTAAAAATTGAGCATTAAAATAAAACCATACAAAATCAGCTATTTCAGGAAATTTATCAAAATTTTCTTCCAAAAAATAAAAAGCGTCAGAAAGAAGCTTCCAAATCTCAGGATCAGCCTGCTTTTCAAAACTGAATTTATCAACTAAATCCGCTATTAAAAAACTAACGGTTAAAGATCTCCTGTTTTTTTTAATTACCGGAAAAGAAAATTTTTCAAGAGCGCTGATTAAACGCGGGCTTTGAGACATTGTAAATTCAACTTGGACCAAAGCGGGTAATTCTAGATGGCCGGGTAATTTAGCGTTTATTTTTCTGGCACCGCAGGCCAATAAAGTTATTTTGCCAAATTTTTGAGTATAAAAAACATAGCGACGATCATATTCTTTAATCGGTTCCTGTTTTAAAACAAAACCTAAGCTTGAATAATAATCCATATTCTGTATTCTGTATACAGTATACAATTTTTTGCTTTTAGAGCAAAATTTAGTTATAATTTCTCTAGCCCCCCCTGTAGTTCAATGGATAGAATGCAGGATTGCGGATCCTGTGATCGAGGTTCGACTCCTCGCAGGGGGACTTATTTTCTCCATTTGTGTTAAGCCAATATGTATAAACTCTCTGACTCTATCTCTGAAATACGCGGCATTGGTCCGCGTTATTTAAAATACTTCGAAAAGTTAGGCATCAAAACAATCAAAGATTTACTTTGGTATTTTCCTTTTCGCTATGAAGATTTTTCCAAGATAAAAAAGATTAATGAATTGCAGCCGGGCGAGAAAGCTTCCATCAAAGGAGTTGTAAAAAAAATAAACCTGCGCCGCAGCTTGAGAAAAAGAATGTTTATTATT
>CAZJVL010000037.1:0-4431 GCA_964549875.1 uncultured Candidatus Saccharibacteria bacterium | reverse complement strand
TTAGACATTGATTAGAATAATTAGGTCAATTAGAGTAATTAGAATAATTTTTATACTATGAATTTCAATATATTTCAAAGAATTTCTAAATATTTCCAGCGTAAAAGATCTGCTTTTACCCTGTTGAATAATCGCTCTGCGAATTCAACAGGGTTTACCCTTGTTGAAGCGCTGATAGCGATAAGTGTTATGATAGTCGGTATTTTGTCTGGCGTTGTTTTAGTAACAAGAGTTCTTTATAACAGTGTCATCATTAAAGATAGATTAACTGCCAGTTTTTTGGCCCAAGAAGGTATGGAATTAGTCAGGCAAATAAGGGATACAAATTTTTTGGAAATTCTTGCTGGGACTTCTGATAATTGGCGAGATGGTTTGAGTACAGGCCGTTATATTATAGAAACAAAGGTAGAGAGTGGAGAGCCTATTCAATTAGTTCCTGTAGAAGGAGAAGTTCCTAATTTATTTTACGATAGCAATCATAAAATTTATAATTACAATGATTTAGGAACCAAAACGTCTTTTAATAGAGAGATACAAATTGAAGATATTTCCTCCCAACCAGATGAAATTCGGGTGAAAGTTATAATGAAATGGCAAACAAAAGGAATAAATTTTGAATTAAAGGCTGAGGATCATTTGTTTAATTGGTTAAAACCATAAGTAAATACAATTTTTAATTTACAATTTACAATTTTAAATCAATTTTTAATTTTTAATTTTGTAATTTTAAAATAAATTCTAATTTTTTAATTTTTAAACTTTTGACTTTTTATCGTATTATTGTTTCGGAATTTAATTTACACTATGAATTTCAATATATTTCAAAGAATTTCTAAATATTTCCAGAGTAAAAGATCTGCTTTTACCCCGTTGAATAATCGCTCTGCGAATTCAACAGGGTTTACCCTTGTTGAGGTTCTGGTTTCAACAGGGTTGTTTATAATGATCATCGTAGCCATTTCGCAAATATATATAGCTGTTTTGCGTTCAGAACAAACAGCTTATGCCTTGTTAAACAGCGAAAATAATATTAGGGATAATTTGGAACTTATGGCTCGTTCTATTAGAATGGGCAAAAACTTTACTTTAAGTGGCGATGGAAAAGAACTTTCCTTTATCTATTATTCTGGAGGAAATTGGCAAAATGTGGAATATCGTTTTAACGAGATGACTAGAAATTTGGATAAAAATTCTTTGCCTCTTTTTGATTCTTCAATTATAGAAATTACTGATGGTCGTTTTTATGTTAAAGACAGCGGCGCCAATAGTCAAAAAACCATAGTTATTGTTTTGGAGGCGACAACCACAGTTAAGCAACAAGAATATGCTTTTAATGTTCAAACTTCAGTAACGCCAAGAATCTTAGCGTCTCCAGAACCATAATTTTAAAAAATAAATATTAATTTCTCATTTATGGATCACAATTTATTTCTTAAAAAATCTTCGGGACAGGTTTTTTTGCTAAGCATGCTAATGTTGTCGGCAGTAATGGCTTCGGCTTTGTTTTTAATAGCTATTTTTACTAAGGATTTGCGCCGATCAGTAGAAACTTCTGAATCTATTAGGGCTTTTTATGCGGCAGACGCCGCTATGGAGTGGCAAATTTACAACAGCATAAATAAAGATGCCCAGATAGAAAACCCGCCGGTGATGGAGGATGATGATATTTATTTTGAATGGCAAAATGATTTTCAAACTGGTTATAGCATTAAAACGATAGGTTTTTCACAACAAGGACAAATAAGCCGCGGCTTAGAAGTTTATTTTGGAAATTAATGAATAAAGAGGAAGCAAAAATAAAGATTGAAAAATTAAAAAAAGAAATCAATAAATATCGTTATGCTTATCATGTTTTGAATCAGTCATTGATTTCTGATGAGGCCTTAGATTCTCTGAAGAAAGAATTATTTGATTTAGAAAATCAATACCCGGAATTTATTACTCCTGATTCCCCGAGCCAAAGAGTAGAAGGAAAGCCATTAAAAAAATTCAAGAAAGTAGAGCATAAAACTCCGATGCTTTCTTTAAATGACGCCTTTTCTGAGAAAGATATCTCTGATTGGTACAAGAGAATTAAAAAATTACTTCCTCCCGGGGCAAAAATAGATTTTTATTGCGAGCATAAATTTGATGGTTTGGCAGTCGCTTTGGAATACCAAGATGGGATTTTAGCAGTTGGTTCAACCAGAGGTGATGGTAAAATTGGTGAAGATATAACTCAAAATTTAAAAACAATTGAAGCTATTCCCCTCCGCTTGCCAGATTATCAGGAGGTAAAAGAAGATTTATTAAAAATAGGTCTTAATGAGGTGGCTAAGTTTTTTGATAAAAATTTTCCTCCATTTTTAGAGGTAAGAGGAGAGGTGCTATTAGAGAAAAAAGATTTTCAAAAGATAAATGAGCAAAGAGAAAAGCAGGGATTGCCTCTTTATGCCAATCCGCGCAATGTCGCCGCCGGTTCGGTCCGCCAGTTAGACCCCAAAATTACTGCCTCCCGAAATTTAGATTTTTACGCTTATGACTTGATTACTGATTTAGGCCAGTTGACGCACGAACAAGAGCATTTGATATTAAAGATTTTAGGTTTCAAAACTCATTCGGAAAATCAAAAAGTGGAAACTTTAAAAGAGATTTTCGCGATTCACCGAAAAATTCAAGAGCAAAGGAATAATTTGCCTTATGAAATTGATGGATTGGTTATTATCGTCAATAATAATAAATACTTTGAAGATTTAGGAGTTGTCGGTAAGGCTCCGCGCGGGGCAATTGCTTATAAATTTTCTCCATCAGAAACAACAACGCAGGTTAAAAATATTATCGTCCAAGTTGGGAGAACTGGTATTCTTACTCCAGTGGCTATTTTAGAACCGGTTTTGATAAGAGGGGTGACTATTACTCGGGCGACTCTCCATAATAAGGAAGAAATAAAACGATTAGGTTTGAAAATAGGAGATACGGTAATCGTCAGTCGGGCTGGCGATGTTATCCCTCAGATAACAAAAGTTCTTCCGGGCTTACGCAGAGGCAGGGAGAAAAAATTTGAAATGCCAAAGAAATGTCCTGTTTGCGGCGTTTTAACAGAAGAAGACAAAGGAGGTATCATTGTTCGCTGTCCAAATAAAAATTGCCCGGCTCGTTTTCAAGAAAAACTTTATCATTTTATTGGCAAAGGGGCTTTTGATATAAAGGGTGTTGGTCCAAAACTTATCAACCGACTCTTGGATGAAGGATTAATTCAAGATGCCGCTGATTTATTTGATTTAAAAGAAGGGGATATTGCTCCTTTGGAAAGATACGGAGAAAAATCCAGCCAGAATATTATCGCCGCTATTCAATCAAGCAAAGAAATACCATTTAATCGTTTTCTTTTTGCCTTGAGCATTATTCATGTTGGCGAAGAAACAGCATTGATTTTGGCAAAATATTTTCAGAAAAAATTATCAGCTGTTCAGGACGATAAACTAATGCAATCTTCTTCTACTGGGTCACGACGAGAGAATAAAATAAGCGAAGCAATTTCAATTCAAAAATTGATTAAAATTGCTTCAGGTTTAACGTCAGAAGATTTTAAGCAAATTCCGATGATTGGACCGATAATAGGACAGGCAATAGCCGATTGGTTTCAGGATAAAAAGAATATAGCTTTTCTGAAAAAGTTAGAGAAAAAAGGAATCAGAGTACTGCCAATTAAAATTACCGAATCAGAAGGTAAATTTGCCAATTTGGGTTTTGTGATTACCGGAGTTTTAGATTCTATGTCTCGCGAACAGGCAAAAAATGAAATTATAAATCAAGGCGGTAAAGTTCTAGAAACGGTTTCCGCAAAAACAGATTTTGTAATTTTAGGTAAAAATCCTGGCTCCAAATATGAAAAAGCAAAAAAACTCGGTGTCAAAATAATTGATGAAAAAGAATTTCTAAAAATGATATAATATAAAATACAATTTTTAATGTTTAATTTCCAATTTTTAAATAATTTTTAATGCCCCAATGTTTAAAACCGTTTAAAAATTAAAAAATTAGGATTTATTTAAAAATTAAAAATTACAAAATTTAAAATTATTCCCTTATGGATTTTTCAGAAATCAACCATTTGCTTGAATTATCAAGAATAGAATTATCTTCTCAAGAAAAGGAAAAAATAGCCGAAGACCTTGAGAAAATTTTAGATTATGTAAAGCAACTACAGGAAGTGAATACTACTGGTATTGAACCGATGACCGGAGGCACTAATCTTATAAATGTTTTGCGTGAAGATGAGATTAATAAACAAAAACAAGATTTAAGCAAAGAGTTAAAAGAATCTGCTCCTTGTTTAGAAAACGACTATTTTAAAATTCCACCAGTGTTCTAATACAATACCAATACACGGATATTTAATTTCTAATAGCCAATTATTCTAATTATTCTAATCAATGTCTAATACCTAAT
>CAZJVL010000036.1:0-4536 GCA_964549875.1 uncultured Candidatus Saccharibacteria bacterium | reverse complement strand
GAGATCCTTCGCCTTCGGCTCAGGATGACAGTAAACTGTATTCTGTATTCTGTATACTGTATAAATCAATTTTCAATTTACAATTTTCAATTTTCAATCAATTTTCAATTTTCAATTTTTAAATAAATTCTAATTTAAATAAATTCTTAATTCTTAATTCTTAATTCTTAATTCTTATTTGGATTATACCTTGAGGTATTTATTTATTGCCCAAAAACCGGCGATTATTCCTAAGACAATACCAAAAAGTGTCTCAATACCAAAAATATACCAAAAATGCGACCAAAAATACGAACTGATGCTTGCCTCGGCAATGAAGCTTTCTATTTTCGGGCTTAACCACATTATCAGAGGTATAAAGAGAAGCATCGCAATACAAGAAGCGATGAGCCCATACATTGCTCCCTCTAAAAGAAACGGCCCGCGAACAAACCAATTAGAAGCCCCTACCAATTTCATTATTTCTATCTCTCCTCGTAAAGAATAAATTGCCATGCGAATAGTGTTGAAACTAATGAGAATGCTTAAAATAGCGGCTATAATAATCACAAAAAAAGAACCAAATTTTATTCCCTGCGACAAAGCATTAATTCTTTCAATAACTCGCTGATTTTCTGCTAAGTTAACTGTCATCAATTTATTTTTAAAAGGGGAGTTATTAATTTCATCTATTATATCAGTATAATAGGCAGTATCTTTGGCTTTAATACTCAGGTAAGCTGTCAGAGGATTTTCTCCTAATTCTTCTAAAGCTTTCATAATTGTCTGGTTGCGGCTGCCCTTTTCCTTAAATATTTCTAGGGCTTCTTCTTGAGAAATATATTCAATTTTAGCAATTTTCTCATTGCCAATGAGCTCATCACGAATTTTTAAAATATCTTCCTCGGGCACATCCCTATTAAAGTAAATACTTATATCCATCTTTTCTTCTAAAACACCGATCAAATTATTGCTCACATTATTAAAAATCAAAATTGCCCCCAAGATCATCAAACTAATAGTTAGCATTGTAATACAAGCTAATGAAAGCCAGCTATTTCTGACTAATCCCTGCCAAGCAGTGCGAAAGATTCTTTTTAAGACAATTAACATATTAAGTAAATTTAAAAATCAAAAGCTTGTCCTGAGCAAAGTCGAAGGATCAAAAATCAAAATGATAATGTAAAATGTAAAATTTTAAACATTGTAAATTAAAAATTATCAGATAAGGTATCTTCCTTTTTCTTCATCGCGAATGATCTTGCCGCCCTCTAAACTAATCACCCTTCTATTTAAAGTATTAATCACTTCCTTGTTATGAGTTGCTAAAATTATTGCTGTCCCTAATTCATTAATTTTTGTTAAAAGTTTAATGATTTCCCAAGTATTGATGGGGTCTAAATCACCTGTCGGCTCGTCAGCTAAAATCAATTCTGGCCTTTGAGCTAAAACTCGGGCAATAACTACTCTCTGTTTCTCGCCAGCTGAAAGTTGAAAAGGAAAATTATTAGCTTTACCTTCCAAGTTTACTAATTTTAGCAATTCTGGTGCATCTCTTTCTATTGTCTTTTCCGGATAGCCAGCTACTTCCATCGCAAAAGCAACATTTTCATAGGCGGTTTTTTGAGTTAAAAGTTTAAAATCCTGAAAAACCATTCCTATCTTTCGCCGAAGTAAAGTTACTTCCTGCTGCTTTAGTTTATTAATATCCTTATCATTAAAAAAGATTCTTCCTTTAGTGGGATTTTCTTCCCGAATAAGCATTTTTAAAAGCGTTGTTTTGCCAACCCCTGATCTTCCGACTAAAGAAACAAATTCTCCCGGCTCTACTTTAAAGCTAATGTTATCTAAAATCAAAGAACCATTATAAGCCTTAGAGACGTTTTTGAAATAGATTAAACTCATAATAAAAAATCAAAGCTCAAAACTCAAAATTACAAATTAAAAATTAATTATAAAAGATAAAATATTAATCAACAAATAACAGAGAACAATTAACAATAAAACAATTTAGTAATTTAGCAATTTATCCAAATCACCATTCAACACTTCATCAACATTTTTTATCTTTTTTCCTGTACGATGGTCCTTTACCAATTTATAAGGATGAAGCACATAGGAACGAATCTGGCTTCCCCATTCAATTTTTACTTTCTTCCCTTTTAATTCTGCCAACGTCTTAACTTTTTCTTGTTCTGCTAACTGGTATAATTTAGACCTTAAAAGAACCAATGCTTTTTCCTTGTTTCTAAATTGTGACCTCTCCGCCTGACAAGTTACACTTATCCCGGATGGCTTATGGAGCACTCTAATCGCAGTTTCTACTTTATTGACATTTTGACCGCCGGGTCCTGAAGAACGAAATGTTTCTATCATCAAATCACTCTCTGCCAAAGGCAATTCTACGGCCTCAATAATTGGAAGAACCTCAACTAAAGCAAATGAAGTATGGCGTAATTTTGCAGAAGAAAAAGGGGAGATTCTGACTAAGCGATGCACTCCATTTTCATTTTTTAAAACCCTATAAACATTATCCCCATCTATTTCTACTGCGGCATTTTTGATGCCGCCATATTCATTTTCCCTCTTGTCTAATAAAATAAACTTCCAGTTTTTCTTTTCCGAATACCGCTGATACATTTTTAACAGCATCAAAGCCCAATCCTCAGCATCTCGCCCCCCAGCTCCGGCATAAATTGAAAGAGCGATATTGCGAGAATCGTAAGAAGCATCTTGTAATCTTTTATCGCCATCCAGCATTGTAAAATGTTAACAAATTTAATTTTAAAAGACAACCTTTATTGAAAATCACGCTTTCTTATCAGAAACCAAGGGAACAAAACTAAATCCTTTAAATGACTGTTTTTCAAAATCATTTGGGTTCCTTTTAATCCAAAATTGAATTTCCCCGTCAAAAGGCGTCACCAACTTCCCCCCTATTTTCAGTTCTTCCAACCACTGTCGCGGAATATGCTTTGCCGCGGCCGAACAAAGAATTTTATCAAAACCATCTTTGAGACCAAGGCGAGAACAAATATCGGAAATTGCTTTTGAGCCATCAGCGCAGAAAAACTTAACAATGCCTTTTTTAACAAAATTATATTTTGCCGTATTTTTTTCTCCAAATTCTTTTAATTCCGGAATTCTTTCTACGGCAATCACTTTACCTTTAAGGTCTTTGCCTCCGTCACTGACTAAATATGCAAGCAAAGCGCTTGTCCACCCAGACCCAGAACCAATATCTAAAACTACGTCTCCTTTTTGAGGAGACAAAAGCTCCAGCATAAAAGCGACTGTTAAAGGCTGAGAAATAGTTTGGCCAAAACCTATAGACAAGGGAATATCTAAATAAGCCTCATCTTGTTTATCTATGGTTACAAAGTTCTTTCTGTCAATAGCTAAAAACGCTTTGATAATATTGGGGGATTTTAAATAGCCCAATTCAACAATCTCTTGAATGAGCTCTTCTTTTGTTTGCATTTATCAATAATTTGGAATTAACCCAGTGCATCGCCAATTAATTTCTGCCATTTTCGTTTCCACGTTAATTACACAAGCCGGGCTACATCCTTCTTTCTCTATGTCTAAATCTATCCACCAAGTTCCAGTAATTTCATTACAAATATAAGTATCTTTTAATTTATCGCCGCATTGACCCTGAAGAGCAATATTTTTGGCTTCTGATAAACTAAGTTTCTTATCGGTTCCTTGTTTCTGACAGAACTCTTCTTCTAAAGTAATGACTGTTGATGTAGCTCTTGTCGTCGAAGTACTTATCGTTGAAAAATTATCAGGCAAATTAATCTCAATTATCCCTTTGCTAATCAAATAACCGCCGATTATGAGTAAAATGACAATTGCCCAAAAGGTTGACATTGCCCCTTTTTTATCCATATTTTTACGAGATTGAGTCATCTTTAATCCTAAATTAACAAACCTCATTAATCAAGGACTTCTAATCAGCAGGGGCACCAGGATTCGAACCTGGAACAAAGATTTTGGAGATCTTTATGATAGCCATTTCACCATGCCCCTATTAAGTAACTTGAAACTATAAATACTAAATTCTAAATCCTAAACAAATTACAAATTACAAATTTCAAATGAATTACAAATTACAAATTACAACTTGTTTGAACATTTAAAATTGATTGAAAATTGCTTGCCCTGTAGTGAACGCAATCAGAAATTTATTTCTTCCCTTCTTTGTGAATGGTATGTTTTCGGCACCAAGGGCAATATTTTTTAAATTCTAACTTACGCTCAATCGTTTTTTTATTGCGGCGAGTATAATAATTGATATGTTTGCATTCTGAGCATTGTAGCTTTACTATATGTTCTTTTTTCATAGAAATCAATAAATTAAATATAGAAATCAATAAATTACGAATCTAATAAGAAGATACTACTTTTAGGTTTTTTGAGCCGATGCGCGGGATTGAACCGCGGACCCCTTTCTTACCAAGAAAGTGCTCTACCACTGAGCTACATCGGCCGTATTTGTGGGCAGGATAGGATTCGAACCTATGGAGGCCTAAGGCCGCGAGATTTACAGTC
>CAZJVL010000035.1:0-4588 GCA_964549875.1 uncultured Candidatus Saccharibacteria bacterium | reverse complement strand
CTTAATTCTTGATTCTTAATTCTAATTTTACATTTTACATTTTGATTTTTGAATTTTAAATTTATATTACTATGGCTTCAGAAAAGTTACGGGAAAAATTTTTAAAGTTTTTTGAGAAGAAGGGACATAAAATAATTCCTTCTGCTTCTTTGATTCCGGAAAACGATGCGACGACTTTATTTACTGGTTCTGGGATGCAGCCTTTGGTGCCCTATTTAATGGGCCAGCCGCATCCCCAAGGAAAAAGATTGGCTGATATTCAAAAATGTTTTCGCGCTGAAGACATTGAAGAAGTGGGCGATAATTGCCATACCACTTTTTTTGAGATGATGGGAAATTGGTCTTTAGGGGATTATTTTAAAGAGGAGCAGTTAAATTGGCTATTTGAGTTTTTGACGCTAGAGTTAAAATTAGACCCTAAAAGAATATATGTTTCTGTCTTTCGCGGCAATGAAGAAATTGGTATCAAAAAAGATATAGAATCTGTTCGCATTTGGCAGGATATTTTCAAGAAAAATAATATTGATTGTAAAGTTGTTGATTTTGCTGAGAAAAACGGAATGGGGGATGGAAGAATTTTCTATTATGATGAAACTAAAAATTGGTGGTCGCGTTCTGGAGCCCCGGATAAAATGCCGCGGGGAGAAATAGGCGGGCCTGATAGTGAAGTTTTTTATGATTTAGGAATAGAGTTGAAGCGGCATGAAAATTCAATATATAAAAATCAACCCTGCCATATTAATTGCGGCTGTGGACGTTTTATAGAAATTGGCAACAGCGTTTTTATAGAATTTATTCGCACCGAGAGAGGATTTGAACCTTTGTCGCAGAAGAATGTGGATTTTGGCGGAGGTTTGGAGCGTCAGACGATGGTTTTAGAGGGCGAGGATAATATTTTTAAAACAGATTTATTTATTGATATCATTAAAAAAATTGAAACATTATCTGGATTAAAATACGAAAGCAATATGGCTTCGTTTGAGGTTATTGCCGACCATCTCAGGGCAGCCACTTTTATTATGGGCGATGATAAAGGGGTAGCGCCTTCTAATGTTGACCAAGGATATATAGTACGTCGTTTAATCAGAAGAGCTATTCGTTATGGTCGAAAATTAGATATCAAACAGGAATTATGGATACAGGAAATAGCTGACGTTATCATTGAAAAATATAAATCTATTTATCCTGAATTAAAGAGAAATGCTAAATTTATAATGGATAATTTAGCAAAAGAAGAAATCAAGTTTGAAAAAACATTGGAAAAAGGACTAAAAGAACTGGAAAAATTATTTATCAATTACCAAGGAGATTTAAAAGAACTCTCTTTAAAACCGGAAACATTGTTTAATTTGTATCAAACCTATGGTTTCCCTTTTGAATTAAGCATAGAAGAAATTAACAGGAGAAGGATTCAAAGTGGTGGTGTTCCTATCTCCAAAAATGAGGAAGAAAATTTATTAAAACTATTTCGGGAAGAAATCAAAAAGCATCAGGATCTTTCCCGTACTGCCGCGGCTGGTAAATTTAAAGGAGGGTTGGCTGATTCCTCGGAACAAACTAAAAAATTACATACGGCTTGTCATCTTCTTCTTGCCGCTTTGCGGCAAATTCTGGGAGAGCATGTTCAACAAAAAGGTTCTAATATTACAGCAGAACGGCTGCGCTTTGATTTTTCTCATCCAGAAAGAGTTACGGCAGAACAAATAAAAATGGTAGAAAAAATTGTAAATAAAGCAATCGCCGATAACTTACCTGTGTCTTTTGAAGAAATGTTGTTGCCAGAGGCGAAAAAACAAGGAGCGATAGGGGTTTTTGAATCAAAATACGGTAAGAGGGTAAAAGTTTATACCATCGGAGAAAAAGAAAACTTTGTTTCCAAAGAAATCTGCGCCGGGCCTCATGTTGAATCAACCGGAGTTCTCGGTCATTTTAAGATTATTAAAGAAGAATCATCGGGTTCAGGCGTTAGAAGGATAAAAGCTGTTTTAGAATAAAAATGTCTTGTGAAATAAATCATATTTATGATATAATGAAAATTAGAAAAGAGGAATGAAAATGAGTGATCAACAAAAAAATAAAAGGAAGGTTAAAGATATTTTCGCGCCGCATGAATTAAAGTCGGGTGTTTTTTTTGAAACGCCGGAAATTCCTCAAAGAGAAGAGGAAAATGAAAAGGAAAGTGAAGAAGGGTTAATCTTAGAGAGGGAAGAAAAATTAATTGCTGCCTTTCAAACAGAAACAATTTTACAAGACCGAGATAGAGAAGAAGAGGTGGAGTTGAGGAAGCTAAAAGAATCAAAAGAGCCAATAGAGCCAACAGGGCCAACAGGGCCGAGAGAGACCATAATAATTAAACCTCCGCGCCGCAAAGACAAGAAGCATTTAAAGCCATTTTTGTTTTTGGCAATCCCAGTTGCTCTGGCTGTTTTATACTATCTGGGATTTGTTGTTTTGCCTCGCGCAGACATTGAAATTATTAGCCGGAAAATAGAAGTGCCTTTCTCAAAAAATATCGTGGTTGATAGTAATATATCATCAATAGACATTAATAAAGCAGTTATTCCCGGTAATCTATTCGTTTTTAATGCCACAGAGACACAAGAATTTAAGAGCACCGGCTTAGGCAAGGATGAGACAAAAGCAAAGGGCGTCATCACAATTTATAATAATTATTCTACCTCGCCTCAAATTTTAGTAGCTACAACTCGTTTTGAAACGCCAGATCACAAAATATTTCGTTTGGATTCCCGGGTAGTTGTCCCCGGCGCAACTACGGAAAATGGTAAGTTAGTGCCTTCAACAATTGATGTCAAAGTTACTGCTGACAAGCCGGGCCCAGATTATAATATAGGCCCTTGTCAATTACCTGATTGTAAATTTACTATTCCCGGGTTTCAAGGAATGCCTGAATTTAACGGCTTTTATGGGATTTCCAAAAATCCAATGACCGGAGGCAGCGCCGGTTCAGTGCCGATGGTTTCAGCTGAAGATATCAAAAAAGCAGAAGACACCATATTGGAAAAAATAATGCATTCAATTAACCAAGATGTGGAAAACAAAGTTCCTGAAGAATTAATAATTTTACCGGGAGCAAAGAGTGGAATTAAAATCAGCAAAATAGAAAGCGACGCCGAGATTGGAGATTATATAGATAAATTTACAGTAAGTGTTGAAGCGGAAATCAAAGCACTCGCTTTTAATAAAGATCATATTATAAATTTTATTGAGACCATTTTAAGCGAAGACAAAGACGAGAATTATGATTTTTGTCAGGAGCCCCAAATAAAATATTCTGATTTGGAGGCGGATTTTGAAAAAGGGTCTTTAAAAATGACGATCAATGTTAACCAAACATTATGCCATCAGATTGATTTGGAGGCGGTAAAAAATGCTATTATTGGAAAAAGAGAAGAGGAATTAGATGAGATTTTTCGAAATAATCCCGGCATTGAAGAAGTTAAAATTAAATTTTGGCCTTTCTGGATCAAGAAAGTTCCTAGTTCTCTTGAAAAAATCAATGTCATCGTGGATGCCGCTGTTGACTAAAATAATCCTTTTTGATAAAATAAGAATACTTTATGTCACAGAAAAAAGAGGCGATTCGTAAGGAAGGAGTAATTATTGAATCTTTACGAAATACAATGTTTCGGGTTCGCTTGAATGAAGGAGATGAAGAGATTTTGGCTCATTTAGCCGGTAAGCTTCGTCTTCACTTTATTAAAGTTCTTCCGGGCGACAAAGTAGTGGTTGAAATATCGCCTTATGATTCAAAACGTGGTCGTATTGTTTATAGATTGTAAATGGCTTTGTCTATAAAAGGCGAGTTGAAGGCGAAGCCCGATTTTAGAATTCATATTGGTATGAAAGTTAGAGCTTCAGTAAAAAAAATTTGTAAAAACTGCAAAACAGTGCGACGAAAAGGCCGCTTGTATGTTATTTGTTCTAATCCAAAACACAAACAGCGGCAAGGATAAGGCTAAGGCTAAGGCCTTTCAGTAATCATCTCCGCCTTTAAAATTTTTAATTAAAATAAATCAATTTATTTAATGGTTCGTTTTTTAGGAATAAATATTCCGGATAATAAAAATATAAATATCGCCCTTACCTATATTTATGGAATAGGGCAATCTTTATCAGAAGAACTTCTTGAGGAAGCTGGAATTAATTTTGCAAAAAAAGCTAAAGATTTAACTCCTGCAGAACTAAATACCATAAAAGAACTTTTAGAGAAAAAGCAAATTAAGACCGAAGGTGATTTAAGAAGAGAAATAAGGAGGAATATACAAAGATTAATAAACACCGGTAGTTATCGGGGAATGAGACACATTAAACGATTACCGGTAAGAGGACAGAGAACAAAAACAAATTCAAGGACAGTCAGGGGTAATGTGAGAAAAACTGTGGGTTCAGGAAAAAGAAAAGCGCCGACACCAACATAAAGATAATTACTTTAACGGCCTCGCAAATCGTTAATCCAATAAATCCTAAATCCTAAATCCTAAATTCTAAACAAATTCCAAATTCCAAATTACAAATTCCAAACTGTTTAAAAATTGAAAATTGTAAATTGAAAATTGATTGAAAATTG
>CAZJVL010000034.1:0-4710 GCA_964549875.1 uncultured Candidatus Saccharibacteria bacterium | reverse complement strand
AAAGCGAAAAAGCAAAAGTTAAAAAAGTGATTAAAAGAACAAATTTTTTTGCTGGCGAGTTTAAATAATAACCAACATATCCCGGCAAACGAAAATTACCTTTTGTCCTTAAAACCACTTCCCCAAAACTTAAATGAAGGAAAATGATTATTAAAGTTACAATAGCTAACCAGCTTATCGTGATGACAAGGCCAGAGTGAACAGCGATATAAGGCAAAGCAAAAACACCAGCGCCAATAATTGTCCCCACCAAAACAGCAATAGCTTCGGGAACAGCTAATTTGGTCATTATGAATTTAATCTATTAACGAGACCTTTGCTATGAAAGAATTAAATAAACCTCATCTCCTTCTCTTACTTTTTGGTCTACTTTAAGACCAATAGCATCTCCTTTTTTCGCTTTTTCAACATCTACCCGATCTATCTGCATTGAAGAGACCTCTTGCTCAAAATCAGTATTCTTGCCCTTAATATGCACTTTGTCTCCCTTTTTAAGTTCAGCGTCTAGTTCAATAATGGCAACCTGAATCTTGCTGAAATAGTGGGTAATTTTCCCGATAAGTTTTTCTTCCATAATAATTTTTAATAATAATTGGTCGACCTAATAAATAGATGATAGCACAAAAACCATTAAACAAAAAGACCTTCAATATCATTAATATTATTCCCCTTTAATCACTGCCAAAGGCATTAATTTTGCTACTTTTTTGGATAAACCAGCATTTTCTACCACGTCAACAATATCATTAATATTTTTATATGCCTGAGGAGCTTCTTCAGTTAAGCTTCTAAAACTTTGGCATTTTACTATAATGCCTTTTTTTTCTAAATCATTTATCAACTCTGAAGGAGATATACTCTTAATAGCAGCATGTCGGGACATAGTTCTCCCAGAACCGTGATTCACGCTATGCCAACTATCTTTTGATCTTTCAGTGCCAACTAAAATATATGATGCGGTTCCCATTGAGCCCGGAATAAGAACTGGTTGGCCGACAGAATGATATTTTTCCGGAATTTCTGGGTGACCAGGGGGAAAAGCCCGAGTTGCTCCTTTGCGATGAACAATTAATTTTATTTTTTTCTTTTTTATCTGGTGCTCCTCCACTTTCGCTATGTTATGAGCAACATCGTAAAGTAAATTTAATTTTATTTTCTTTGACAAAACTTCTTGCCAGGCCTGACGAACATAAAAACTAATCATTTGCCTGTTAGACCAAGCAAAATTACAAGCCGCGCTCATTGCTTTAAAAAAACTTTGACCCTCTGGAGAATTAAACGGAACGCAAGCTAATTCTCTGTCTGGTAATTTTATTCCATATTTATCAACAGCCCTCGTAATAACTCTCAAATAATCAGTGCAATTTTGATGGCCTAAACCGCGAGAACCAGTATGAATCATCACGACCACCTGATTCTTAAATAAACCAAAAACTTTGGCTATTTCTTCATCAAAAATTTCAACTACTTTCTGGATTTCGCAAAAATGATTGCCTGAACCAAGAGTCCCCAGTTGATCTTGACCCCTCCTTTTTGCTAAATCTGAAATAGCCAAAGCATCTGCTTCTCCCATTTTTCCTTTTTCCTCACAATTTTCAATGTCCTCTTCCTCTCCATAACCTTTTTCCACTAAATAAGGAACTCCTCCTTCTAAAACTTTATTAATCTGTTCAATGCTTAATTTTATTTTCCTGCCTTTGCCTAATCCAGAAGGAACCTCTTTTTGAATCTCTACAGCTAATTTATCCAAATAAGGTCTAATTTCTTGCTCCTGGTAATTAGAAAGCAACAAACGGCAACCACAATTCTCATCATAACCCACAAAGCCGGGCGAAATCACTCCCTCTGGCAGTTTCATCGCGCCCACGCCGCCAATAGGTGGGCCATATCCTGAATGAATATCCGGCATCGCCAAAGCATACTTTACAATTCCGGGCATTGTCGTTGTATTAGCCAATTGAATCAATGCTTCATCTTCTGTTTCTTGAAGCAGTTTTTCTGAAGCGTAAATTCTGGCCGGCACCCGCATATCAGCTCTAAAAGATTTGGGAATTTCCCAAAGATAATCGTTTATTTTGATAATGTCAGATTTATTAAACATAAAAACTGTATACTGTATACTGTATTCTGCATAAATTAATTTTAAATTACCAATTTTCCCCAGTAGTAGAACGCTTTGCGTTCACTACGGGGCAGGCAATTTTCAATCAATTTTAAATTTTTAATTTTAAAATAAATCCTTGATTCTTGATTCTTAATTCTTGATTCTTAATTCTTGATTCTAATTGTGGGTTTTGAGTTTTAAGCTTTGAGTTTTGAGTTATCATTATGTTTGTAATTTGTAATTTGGAATTTAGATGTCAAAAAGAATCACGGCTTCCCATAAACCTTTTTTGTTCTGAACTATGCTCAAACCGTGATAAGTTACTGCCTTGATTTCTTCTTTAAATTCTTCTATTCTTTGGCCCTTTATTTTGCCGGTGATTCTCTCTTCTGTTAATTCTTTTATTTCTATTTCCGGAAAAACCGCATGATAAATATCTGTAAGCGCCAAAACTTCATTCAAAAAATCCGCCAATAAAGCACTTTCTTCTGGAGCCGAAACTTTGATTTGTTTCTCAATTGATTTCTCTTCCCCTTTAATATTTTCCCAGCCGCCTATAATCCTTGCCATACCTTCTAAAGCGCCTTTAAATAAATCCTCTTTTGATAAAGCAATAATTTTTAACCTGATATCAGCTGAATGTTCTAAAATACTAATTTGATAGCTCATTTCCCTATCATTGTAATCATTAACTGTTGTCATTTTTCCTCGCTTTTCTCTTCATTTTACTAGAAGTCTATACTGCAATCAAGAATTATCAATCTTGCCTGTTTTTTTAAAAAACGCTAATAGCTTTTCTAATTTCCAGCTATTAATAATGTCTTTTTTTGTTGCCCAGCCTCGACGGGCTTGAGCAATGCCAAAATCAATAAACCTTAAATGGTCTCGATGATGTGAATCAGTATTAATAACCATTTTTACTCCTGCGGCTACTGCTTTTCTGATATTTTTATCATTTAAATCCAAGCGGTCAGGAAAAGAATTAATTTCTAAAGCCACTTGATATTCTTTGGCGGCTTTGAGGATTTTATCAAAATCTATCTGATACTCATCCCGGCGATTAATCAACCGGCCAGTTGGATGAGAAATAATATTAACATTAGGATTCTTCATTGCTCTGATAATTCTTTCGGTCATCTGCTCTTTCGTCATTTTCATCTGCGAATGAACTCCGGCGATAACATAATTTAATTGAGACAAAACCTCATCATCAATATCCAATGAGCCGTCATTTAAAATATTAGCTTCACAACCATGAAGTATTTGTATCTTGTATCTTGTATCTTGTATCTTGCGATTTAGTTGCTCAATTTCTTTGTGTTGGGATAAAAGTTCTTTTTCATTCAAACCATTTTCAATTCTTAAAAACTTGGTATGGTCAGAAATTCCAAAATATTCATAACCTCTCTCCATCGCTCTTAGCGTCATTTCTTCAATAGAATTTTCGCCTCCATCCCTATCAGAATGGCTATGAAGATCGCCTTTAATTTCATCTTTTTTAATAATCGTTGGCAGTTGGTGTTTCAAGGCCGCTTCTATTTCGCCGGTATTTTCCCGAAGTTCTGGTTCAATATAATCCAAACCAATAATCTGATAAATCTCTTTTTCTGTTTTTCCAGCCACTCTTTTCCCTTTTTTAAAAACCCCATATTCGTTTAATTTTAACCCTTTCTCTAAAGCTATTTTCCTTGTTCGGATATTATGTTCTTTAGAACCGGTAAAATATTGCAATGCGGCGCCAAATTCATAATCTTTGACAACGCGTAAATCAGCGTCAATTCCTAAATCAAACCTGACTGATGACTTTGTCAAACCATAATCCCAGATTTTAATTACTCCCTCAATAGTGGTAAAAACATCCATTATTTTTTTCGCGCCGTCAGGGTAATTCTTTTTGATGGTTGCTAAAAGATCGATATCGCCGATAGTTTCCTTTTTGCGCCTCAAAGAACCAGCTAATGAAATCTGCTCTATTTCTTTTAGGTTTTTTAACTCCTTAATAATTTTTTCTGCGACTGCCAAAACTTCGGAAATTAAAAACCTTCCTTTTGATTTTTTTACAAATTCAATGGCTTGGAGAATATTTTTTTCAGATTTTTCTCCAAAATTCTCTAAATTTCTAATTTTTCCTTCTTGAGCCGCTTTTTCCAAATCTTGCAAACTCTTTATTTTTAAACCTTGATAGAGCGCTTTGATTGCTTTCGGCCCAATACCTTCCACGAGCATCAACCCGTCTAAATCAACAGGAATTTTCTTTTTTTGCTGTTCAAATTCTTTAATTTTGCCTGTTTTCAAAAATTCAATAATCTTTTCCGCAATACCTTCTCCAATGCCAGCAATACTTAGCAACCCTTTTTTGCCTTCTTTTTTATAGACCTCTTCCACATTTTCACTCATCGTTTGCAAGCTCAAAGCCGCTTTCTCATATGCTTCCGGCTTAAAGGGAATATCTTCCATCTTCAAATAAACAGCCATTTTTTTGAAAACATCGGCTAATTCCAAATTTTTGCTCATTTTTTTATACTTTTAAATATTATAACACACTATTTAAAAATCTTATCGAGGTTGAACCTCAATAATTGGAATTCTCTTTACAAGAGAATAAA
>CAZJVL010000033.1:0-4807 GCA_964549875.1 uncultured Candidatus Saccharibacteria bacterium | reverse complement strand
AAAAACAAAAATCTGTATACTGTATAAATCAATTTTCAAATTTTCAATTTTTAAACTGTTTGGAATTTGGAATTTGTGGTTTGTAATTTATTTGTAATTTGTAATTTGTAATTTGTAATTTGTTTGTAATTTGTAATTTGTAATTTGTAATGTGTTTAGGATTTAGTATTTAGTATTTATTACAATGTGGGCTTGTTGTATTTGGTAAAACCTGTGGTATATTATATAATATAACGATGAAAAGAGAAAACTATGCCTTTCAAATTATTTAAGAAAAATCTTTATTTGGGAATAGACATTGGCACTACTTCTATTAAATTAGTTGAATTACGCAAGCTGAATGAGAAGATGGAATTGACCAATTACGGAATTTTAGAAAAATATGGCCACTTGGAGAGAATCAATGACGCAATTCAAACCAATAGTTTTAAACTGCTTGAAGAAAGCACAGCTTTGCTTCTAAAAGATTTAATAGCAAAAACAAAAACTCAACATGCTGAGGCCTTTATGGCTTTGCCGAGTTTTTCCGGGTTTGTTTCCTTGATGGAATTTCCAGAAATGGCAGATAAAGAAATTGCTAAAGCCGTTAAGTTTCAAGCCGGCCAATATGTTCCGATGCCTTTAGAAGAGACAACTTTGGACTGGCAAATCATAGAAAGAGAAAGCGGAAAAATTATTATCCTTTTGATGGCAGTGCCAACAGATACGATTCAAAGACATGTTCATAGCGCTGAATTAGCGAAAATAAGTTTAAAAGGCTTGGAATTAGAAAATGTAGCCGTTGCTCGATTATTTGGAAAGAAAGAAAAAAATGTTGCCGCTTTAGTTGATATTGGCGGCAGAAGTACTTCAATAAGTATAATGGATAAAGGAAGCTTGAGAATGAGCCATAGCATAGATACAGCTGGCGGGGACTTCACCCAGGTTATCAGCAGCGGTTTAGGAATTAATCCAATGAGAGCAGAGGAGCTAAAGAAAGCTTCAGGCTTAAATCTTCAAGTTCATGGTGAGGTAAAAATCATTAGTCTTCTCGCTCCGCTATTGGATGTTATTAAGAGAGAAACCGAAAAGGTGATTAATAATTATTATCTCAGGACCAAAAAGCCTGTGACAAAAGTAATTCTCACTGGAGGCGGCTCTAATTTACAGGGTATAGATACTTATTATGCGCAACAATTATCTTTGCCGGTTGTTAAAAGCGACCCTTTCAGTTTAGAATTGATTACTTATAACCCGAAATTATCTCCAATTATCAAGGAAATTGGGCCAAGCTTAACAAGCGCCTGCGCTGTAGTTTTTAGGTAAGTGTTGAAAATCGAGATTCACTTGCTTTTTTTTAAAAAAGAGTTAAAATATTTGTAAGAATTTCAAAGGTTTAGTTTTAAATGTTTTCTCTTAAATTATAAACAAAGAGAGTGATTCTGGCAAAATAAAATTATCATTATATGGCAGACAGCTTTGATTTAGAATCCTTAAAGGCAAAAGAACTTCCCCCTACTTGGCCAAAGGGGCTTTTGACTTTTGTTGTTGTCATTTTTCTTTTAACCTTAGGCGGTTATTTTGCTCTTAATTATTGGAATCAAAATCAAGTTTCAAAGTTAAATCTTCTGGAAAGTGAATTTCTAAGTATTCGCAATAGTTTTGCCTTGGAAGATGAAGAAGAAGTCATTCTTTTTGAAAAAAAATTAAAGAGTTTAACCTTATTACTCAACAATCATATATATTTTTCCAATGCTCTGATGCTGTTAGAAAACTTAACTCATCCAGACGTCTATTATACAAGTTTAGATTTTTCAACAGAGAAGAATGTAATTGACTTAAATGGTATTGCTAAAAATCAGGCAGTTTTAAGTGAAGCAGTAAGCGGATTGGTAAATGATTCTCAAAGAATTAAAGCAGTTGTTGTTAAAAGTATGCAAGAAGAGAGGGAAGCAGGCGGTAAAGATAGTAAAGATAAGAGGGTTACTTTTACTTTAAGCGTCTATCTCCAGCCCAACGTATTAAAATATCAATCAAATGACGGAAACTAGTAAGCAAAATCTATCTATATTATTGATTACCCTGTTGGCGGCGGCAACCATTTTTATATTCGCGCGTTTTATAGAGCCGGCTATAAACGAGGCAAAAGAATTGTCAGCGAAAATTAAAGAAGAACAAGAAAAAATATTGCTTCTTCAAGAATATAAAGCCAAATCAGAATCTTTGATTCAAAGTTATGCGAATTTGGGAGAACAAGTTAATGATGTGCATTTGGCTTTGCCAAATGATTCCCAAGCCGCTCAGGTTTTAGCTATTCTCGATGCTATTTCTAAAAAAACTAATATTTATTTTTCTAACCTGGTTTTTACAGAAGGGTCTCAAGAAGGGCAAAATTATTTAGAAATCAAAACTGTTTTTTCCGCTGATTATGAGGATTTTAAAAAATGGCTTAGTGAAATAGAAAAAGAATTACGGCTTATTGATTTAACAAGAGTAAATATCAAGCGGTACGATTCCGCTAAAACAGCAAAAATAGAATATAATATCGTGATGCGGGCATACTTTTTAAAAAGCGATGCTCAATAATTTTAAATTCTAAATTTTTTCATTTTTATATTTAACTTTTTATTTTATTAAGATATGGCTATAGAAGTAAAACAGCAAAAAAGCAGTAATTTGGGGCCATTTTTAATAATCGCCATTATTTTAATCATTATTGGCTGGTTGGCTTGGAGTTTTTTGAAGCCAAGCGACTTTTTTAAACAGCCGGATATAAAAGATATACTGCCGAGTTCTTCTCAGGAGTTAATAGATGCTGAATTAAATATTGGTCAAGTTTTAAATCATCGGGTTTTTCAAACTTTAGCCCCTCATATTATTTGGCCATTAGAAGTTCCTGAGTTAGGCCGTCCAAATCCTTTCAAACCATTCTAAAATTGGAATACCAATTTTAGAAATTCCAAGTGTCTTAATTCTTATTTATGATTCAAGAAGAACTGTTTCTTTCAACTCTGATTCAGAAGGGCTTAATCAAGCAAAGTGATGCTGCTAATCTTCTTCGGGAGGCCCAAAGTTTAGAAAAAGGCGTTGAAGAAATTATTTATGAAAGAAATTTAATAGATGAGAAAATTCTCGCCCAGATTAAAGGCGAGCTTTTTAAATTGCCTTTGAAGCAATTTTCCGAAGACGAGATTGTCCCCCAGAGTATTTTAAATTTAATTCCCGAAGATACGGCCCGTCATTACAGTTTTATTGCTTTTAACAAAGAGAATAATGTTGTGGATGTTGGCATGGTCTATCCGAACAATCTTAAGGCTCAAGAGGCTCTGAAATTTATAATGGCTCGTTTAAATTTAGAATTCAGGGTTTTTATTATTACTCCTTCTGATTTTAAAAACATTTTAAAACAATATCAGACATTTACCGAAGAATTTCAGGCTCTCTTATCAGATTTTCAAAAAAGATTCGGTACCGTTCAAAAGAAAAAGTCCCCGTTTAAATTAATAGATTTAGAATCTACAGCTGGCACTGTTGCCGAAGAGGCGCCTATTATCAAACTTTTCGCTTCAATTTTAAAATACGCAGTTCGTTCAAGGGCTTCTGATATTCATATTGAACCAGAGAGGACTAAACTGCGAGTGCGTTTTCGTATTGATGGTAATTTAGCAACTACATTAACTTTGCCTTTGGCAGTTCATGCGGCTATTACTAGTCGTGTTAAAATAATGGCCAATTTAAAAATAGATGAAACTCGCTTGCCTCAAGATGGGCGTTTTTTCACTGTTATCGACGAGAAAGAAATAGATTTTCGGGTTTCTAGTTTTCCGACCGCTTTGGGTGAAAAAATAGCCATTAGAATTTTAGACCCAAGCGTTGGTTTAAAAAGCATTCACGAATTAGGCCTTGAAGGTAAAAATTTAGAAATTCTTCAAAAAGAAATTTTAAAACCTTACGGGATGATTTTAATTACTGGTCCTACAGGCTCTGGAAAGACAACAACATTATATGCGATTATGCAGGTTTTGAATCAGGATAAGGTTAATATTGTGAGTTTAGAGGATCCGGTGGAATATACAATGGAAGGAATAAATCAATCCCAAGTTCTTCCGGAAATAGGTTATACTTTTGCCCGAGGTTTGCGTCATATTGTTCGTCAAGACCCGGATATTATTATGGTGGGTGAAATTCGTGATCAGGAAACAGCAGAATTAGCGACTCACTCTGCTTTAACCGGCCATTTAGTTTTATCAACTCTACATACCAATAACGCAATAGGGGTTATTCCTCGATTAATGGATTTAGGCATTGATGCTTTTTTGATGCCAGCTTCCTTAAATTTAATGATTGCTCAACGTTTAGCCAGAAGATTGTGTCCTGATTGTAAAAAAAGAATTCTCGCTTCAGAAAAAGAGCAACAGATTATTGAAGAAATTTTGGCTTCTTTGCCAAAAGAAGAAAGAGAAAAACTGCCTTATCAAAAACCTTATTATGTTTATAAGTCCAAAGGTTGTCCAACTTGCAATAATAAAGGTTATTTAGGCAGAATTGGAATTTTTGAGATAATGAAAATGAGCCCTGAATTAGAACAAATAATTTTATCTCAACCATCGCAAGAAAAATTTTTGGCAGAAGCCAAGAGGCAAGGAATGATTACTTTACAGCAAGACGGAATAATAAAGGTTTTAGAAGGAGAAGTCAGCTTGGAAGAAATTCTTTCTATAACTGCAAAATACTGATTTTCTGTTCCTGCGGGTTTCATCCATAAAAAACTTGACAAATTATTTTTCTTTGCTATACTAAGGATGGTGTTATTTGAAAGCCGCAAGGC